>MFNZ01000010.1:0-11664 GCA_001782195.1 Candidatus Levybacteria bacterium RIFCSPHIGHO2_02_FULL_37_13 | reverse complement strand
GGCGTGCAGGCATATTATTACTTCAAGCAATAAAAAACAAAGATAGTATGGGATTTTATCCTGAAGGAGAAAGAACTAAAAGCTTAATACAAGCTATTCCTGATGCCGGAGGATTAATGTTAACGTGCGCTACAAGAGACATAGATATTGTTTGCTGTTCCAGTGGATACAAAAACGATACTTTTTTCCTTAACTTTAATACTCTTGATATAAATCAAATACTGGAGATGGGAGAAGGAAAAAAACCGAAACCTTCCAGATTGCAAGAAATAGTTGATTACGCAATGTCTACGATTGCTCAAGATCTCCCTAAAAACCGCCGAGGTTACTATGGAGAATCCCAAAAAGCCAATGAACCAGAGCTAACCTTAACTACCCCCACGACCTCCTCGCACTGTTGAATGGATAATTAATAAATAAACGGTTATAAAAAAAGCCTCTTGCATTTTGAAAAAATACCTGTTAGTCTACGGTTATGGCAAGGATTCTTTTAATTGATGACGATCCGTCCATAGGCGAACTTTTTTCTTACGCTCTTAAGAAAAATGGAATTGAGACAATTTTGGCAATGGATGGCCAAAATGGCATTAACAAAGCAAAGGCAGAAGTAATTGACCTTATTCTCTTAGACGAAGTTCTCCCTGATATTCCGGGTAACGAAATATTAAAAACTCTGAAGCTTGACAACAAAACTCAGCATATTCCAATTATCATACTTTCCAATTTTAGCCAGGAAGAGCTTGTAAAAGAAGCGATAAACAACGGCGCATTGGATTATATATTTAAGTACCAGATAGAACCGGAGGATTTGGTAAACAGAATAAAATCAGCTCTTGGGATGCCAAAAGAAACCCCGCCTACCCCGCAACAGCCGGCTCAATAACCTAAAAAACCCTTAATTCCTATTGACAAGATGTACATTAGATGATAAATTGTTATACATGAACACTATTAGACTTTCTGCTACTTCTGCAAGAAACAAGTTTTTTGAATTGTTAAACCAAGTAGCGTTGGGTACAGAAGTTATTATAGAAAAAGATAAAAAAGAAATAGCTGTTATTTCACCTAAGAAAACAAAAATGGACTGGGAGGGTTTGAAAAAGGCATCAATTGCAGCAAAAGGTATCTGGAAAGATTATGATCCTAAGGATAATCCCCTAAAAAGACCAGGGGCTTCTGATTTTTTGGGCAGATGGGATAAAAACTGGAATGAAATAAAAAAGAAGAAGAAATGAAGCTTGTAATAGATAGCAGTATTTTAATTGATCGGCTAAGAGGTGGAGACAATTGGTTCGAATTTCTGCAAACTTCAGATCAAGAAAATATTTTGTATATCCCAACAATAGTTGTATTTGAGCTCTATTCAGGACAAAGTTCTGGAAATCCTGAAGAGCAAAAAAAGATCGAGAATCTAATTACATCTATGATCAGAATTGACCTTTCCGAAAAAATTGCACAGCGCGCTGGAAGAATCTTTAGAGATATAACTCGTAAACTTGATGTGTCTGACTATATTATTGCCGCTTCTGCGCTAGACATAGGAGGAACAGTTGTAACACTAAATAAGAAGCACTTCGAGCAAATCCCCGGCCTTGACCTATTCGATCTTCCCTAAACTATTTTTTTCTAACCATTGGGCCCAACCCCTCAAACCCCGCTATCACAGGACTCCTATTAAGGTATGCGCGAGCAAAAAGTGGAACAAAAACAGGCATCTGGGCTTCAAGCATATTCTGTTTCCTTCCTCCTTTTACTAAAGGTAGACTTGTTGGCAATATTTGTTTAAGCTCGTCTGAATAGCCAGCAACAACTATTTGGCCCAAAAGCGTGTCGTGTCTTTGGGAAAACACTTCAGGAAAAGCCTGAATCAACTCATCAGTAACTTTACCGCAGAAATACTCTCTTTTACCGGTTTTTTTATCTTTCTTCCAAGTTACAACCGGAGTAATTTCGTATTCTTGAGGGGCTATACCCATAGCCACCATTCTTTTCTCCCTATAGCCAGTTCTTTCATCCAAATCAAAACGAACTCTCATATAAGAGTCTCCAATTCTCATTTCTATCTCGTCATCCGATATTCTTGATACCTCTCTTCGTTTCGATTTAAGAAAGCTATCCTCGTACATATCGTGAGGATTGCCTTTTTCATCAACTAAAATAGTTTCTTCATTTACTGGAAAATTATATACATTTACCGCCCCATATATCAGCTTCTTCCTAGCTGCATCGTCTGGTAAGTGATTATAGAAATTCGTTATCAATTGCTCAAGTTTTTCTTCTCCTAAAGCCCGAAGTAATTCATAACAACGACTAACATCAAGGCCAAATTTATCAGCAATATCTTCATTGTATTCATTTTTTACAAATTGGGCAAAAGCGTTGCCTAATTGAAAATAGCTGCTAATTATACTCGTGAATGTGTTTTCACTACTAGATTTAATAACCCAAACCATAGATAGTTAGCGCTTTATCCTCGGACATTACTGCATTGTATGCGAACTTTAATCCTTGAAATGACGCATGTTCTACGGTAGCATGCATAGCTTCCCAAAAGGCTTTAAAATGATTTTGACCAAATTCCATAAACTTTTCTTTTACTATAGATTTTTCCGCACTATGTCTGGCGTATAACCCAAAAAGATTACTGTTTTCTCTTGACAATTCTTGCAATATTCTCCAATCGTCTACTATTCCTCTCCAATCCTGTTCAAGAACGCCAACTCCTATCCTGACTGGTTTTGCTCGTTCTAGAAGACTTAGAAGTCTTTCTCCGCCAAAAGCAATTTCATCCTGCGGAAAAGATGCTATGTGTATAAGAGAATCTCCATCATCTCTTACTTGAAAATTAAGGAAGATATCTAGAACTCCATTAGCAGGGTCTACGCCATCTTTACTTTTTGTTTTCAAAACCTCTCGTAAAGTTACTTGCCTAGAGGATATTAGTTCGCTTTGCAAGAGTCTATCCTCAAAGCTCCGCTCAATTGGGTCAAAACCTCGATCGGCTGGATCAGGGTTTGGCTCTTGTTGTAGCTCTGCTCTTTCTACCATTGTTCGGATTTTAACAAATAACGATAACCTAAGCAAGGCAAAAGATTTTACGGTAGTCTAAAAAGTGGTCTAAAAACTAAAAATTAACTATTTTATCAAAGCTAAAAATGGTGATTCAGCTTATCATTTTACATAACGATCGTTATTAGTTTTGATATAGCTAGATCACCATTTCGCTACCCAACTTTCTCCATCCGAAACGATTTCGATGTCGCCTCTTTCATCTGTCCTTAATACCTTAGCATTCTTATCTCTTAACAACTTGATTGCTTGTTTTGTTGGGTGGCCGTAATTGTTTTTCCCGACTGAAATAACTGCAAGTTCTGGCTTTATGGTATCCAATATTTCTGAATTTAATCCTGTTTTTGACCCATGATGGGGTACCTGAAGCACCTCAATATCCCCTATTCGACCTTGCATAATTCCTTCGTTTAATCCGGAAGCTTGGCTATCGCCTGTTAGTAAAACCTGAAATTCTTTGTATTCAACAAGACTAAGAATCGAAGCGAATTCGCTTCTCTCACCAATAGTACCGCCTGGACTTGTTGTTTGGATATATTCTTTACTTGGGCCTGCAATTTTTATAACCACTCCGTCTTTAAATCTGAACTTATCTCCTGCATAAACATATTGCGCTGCAATGTTTTGATTTTTAAGCTCATCCATGAGTCTTGAAAATACACCTGTATTGTTTTTAATCATTTCAGTTGCAAATAAATCTACTTTGTAATGATCTAATACACTTATAAGCCCATTTAAATGGTCTGCGTGGGGATGAGTTAGAATAACTAATTCTAAATCCCGATCCCAAAAAGGCAAATGTTTAGCAAGACAAGAAAGTACCGAATCATCTGGACCCGCGTCAATTAAGACATCCAATCCTTTAGGAGTTCGAATAAAAATCGCATCTCCCTGCCCCACATCACAAAACACAACATGAAGCTTAGAATCGTTAAACTTAACTTGCTGAAATACAAAAATTCCACCTAACGAGATGAATAAAACAAGCCCGACAATAACTATCTTCATGCTTTGCTTCTTCTTTTAAGCGCGAATATAAATGCTAACAATATACAATAATACCCAACTATGAATTGCCATGGAATATCTTCTAAGGCCACCACTCCTCCTATCTTTCCAAAAAACATAATTATTTTCTCAAAATAAAGCAAAAATGGCAAAGCTGCGTACGAAATTAATTGTCCCGATTCCGGAAGTATCATCCCGAAAAGTACTGCCACACTTCCTATAATCATTAGCGCCGGAATAGTCCAAAGAACCAATCCGTTAACAACAATCGACCAGAGCGAATATGTGCCAAAATTACCAACAAGAATAGGAAGTGTTGCTGTTTGAGCTGCTATAGTTGTTACCACACCCTCCCCAATTATGGATTTTTCTATAAACTTTTTAACTTTTCCTCTATGTTCCAAAACGGGTCTTATAAATAAAAGTCCGAAAGTCGCAAGAAATGAGAGCTGAAATCCTATGTCAAAGATAAGATTTGGAGAGAAAAAAAGCATAACAAAACCGCTCAAAAATAGTCCGTACGCTCCTAATGTTTGTCTGCCTATCAACTGCGCTGTAAATACCACAATTCCCATAATCGAAGCTCTGACAATCGGAGGATCAAGTCCTGCCATGACCGCGTACAAACCTATGCCCGCAATGCTTGCTATAATTGCAATCTGGCGCTTCAAAAAAAATCCAAAAACAGAACTCAGGAATCCTCCAACCAAAGTCACATTCATGCCTGATGCAGCTACAACATGAAATACACCGGAGATTCTAAGGCTTTCTGTAAAATCTTTTGGCATCGTCTCTTTAATGCCAAATACAATCCCTAACAAAAGACTTGCGGAAGTTGGGGGAAGACTTTTTTCAAATAACAAAGTCGCCTTCTGGCGAATAAAGCTTGAGATTGATAACAAGAAATTTTTGTTGCCTTCAATCTTTTCAATCTTAGGATACGACATTGTTATAATAGTTTTATTCTTACCTATCACTCTTTCCTTTAGAGTACCAGTTATATTTAATGTGTCTCCATAATGAAGCTGTGAAAACGCAGGAACAGTTATGAAAACTTCCTGGCTTGGATTTATGTTAGCAGTGAATCTTTGGTATCTGCCAAAATTCTGAGGCTCTTTTAGAAGCGTTGTTTTAAAACTTACACGCTGTCCGTCCTGGTACTGAGGCTGATTGCGGTAAAAGAGAAAGAATCGAAAAGCAAGGATTATTAAAAGAATAAATATAATAATTTGAAATTTAAAATTTGAAGTTTTCAATGAAAATTAAAAATTGAAAATTTAAACTTAATATACTGTTATCTTCTCCCTTATCTCCTCAAACACCTTGCTACCAACAATCTTTTTTGATAGTAATTCATCAATCGCACCGTATGGGCGACCATTAATAATCTTTTCAGCGTAAATCGGTCCAATTCCAGGCAAACTGTCAAGCTCTTGCTGGCTGGCAGTGTTAATATTAACCTGATCCTCAGCGTTTCCCCCTTTGATACTTTTGATACCATTGATACTTCCTGTCTCCGTCTCCCCTATTTTGGGTATATAAATCTTTGTTCCATCTGTTACTTTTATTGCCAGATTAAGATTTTTTGTTACCCACTCCCTATCGGCATCTAGAGAAAACCCTCCGGCTGCAATTAGCGCATCCTGAATCCGAGAGTCGGTTGGAACATTGTGTACCCCAGGTTTTAAAACCGCGCCCTCAACATCAACAATAATTTGACGATCTAAAGATTTACTCGATGATTCTGAAGATAAAACAGCTTCATTCCCTGATTCAAAAATTACATCTTTGGATGAGCTAGATGATCCAAGCAACACTATCAAACCATATACTAAGAATATCAAACCTAATGCACCTAGCGTTATGGTAAGCCAATGTTGCTTAAAAATTGGATAAAAATTATCAAGGAAGGTTGGTGAATCCATACTCGAAATAATAGACGATAGAAAGTAGACGGTTGAAAATAGTGTTTTCCATCATCTATCGTCAATTACAAAGTTTATTATCTTCCCCTCCACGTAAACAACCTTATTAATCGTCTTTCCTTCCAAATACTTAATTACTTTATCACTCTTTCTCGCCAACTGCTCAATAGTATTTTTATTTTTTGAAGCCTGATCTGTAACTATAACTGTATCCCGAAGTTTTCCATTAATTTGAATCGCTATTGTTCGGTGAAATGACTTTAAAGCATTTTGATTGAATTTTGGAAAAAGCTCCTGATGAATAGAAAATTTGCCACCAATATATTCCCAAAGTTCTTCTACAATATGAGGAGCAAAGGGACTTAGAAGTTTTAATAAATTTCTAAATTCCTCTATTGCAATATATTCTTGCTTAGATAGAAAATTATAATATTCCATTAAAGCCGCTATAGCAGTATTGTATCTAAGATTTTCCATATCATCCTTCACTCTTTTAATTGTTTTGTTCATAAATACATATGCCTCGTTCGATCCTAGTAAGCTACTAGAATCGTTTCTAGTTTTCATAGAGTCTTTTTTATCATGTACCAATGTCCAGACTCTTTTTAGAAAACGAAACATTCCCTCAATTCCGGTGTCATAAAAATCTCCTCCCTGATTAAAAGGACCCAAAAACATTAAATACATTCTTAGCGTATCTGCTCCGTATTTACTTATATATTCGTCAGGGATCACAACATTTCCCTTGCTTTTACTCATTTTAGCGCCCTCTTTGACAAGAAGACCATGCGCGTAAAACCTGCTAAATGGTTCTTCGAATTCTATTAATCCCAAATCTTTAAGCACCATTGTGATAAATCGCGAATACAATAAATGTAGCACTGAATGTTCTGCTCCGCCAATGTACATTGTAACCGGCAGCCATTTTTTTACCCTTTCTATATCAAAAGCTACACTTTCTATATCAGTTGATACATATCTTAAGAAGTACCAGGCGCTATCCAAGAAAGTATCGGAGACATCTGTTTCTCTTTTTGCCGCTCCTTGGCAATTTGGACATGCCGTATTTACAAAACTTTCAGCACTCGCCAGTGGTGATTTGCCAGCCTGTCCTGAGCTTGTCGAATGGATACCTTTTGGCTTCCAATCTTCTACATCCGGCAGCAAAACCGGCAAATCTTTTTCCGGCACCGGCTGCCAATTGCATTTCTTACAAAAAATCATTGGAATCGGAGGCCCCCAATATCTTTGGCGCGAAATTAACCAATCACGAAGGTGGTATGTAATTTCAGTTCCTCCGTAATTATGGTCTTTTAACCAGGCTGTAATCTTTTTTTTCGCATCCTCTGAAGTCAAGCCTGAAAATTCCCCGGAATCTATCAAGATGCCATAGCCGGTAAAACATTCCTCAAAATTCTTAATTCGCTCATCTTTTTCTTTATCCCCGGTTATAACTGTAACTTTTAACGGAATTTTATACTTTTTAGCAAACTTTACATCACGTTCGTCATGCGCATCGCCAAATAATGCTCCTGTTCCATATCCCATTAAGGCATAATCTGCAATCCAAACAGGAACTTTTTCCTGATTCAAAGGATTTATAGCGTAAATTCCTGAAAATACTCCGGTCTTTTCCTTCCCCTCAGCCATCCTCTCTTGCTCATTCTTATTTTTAGCATTCTCAACGTATTCCAATATGTCATCCCGAACTTGTTTCGGGATCCCGTTTGAACCGAGATTCTGAAATGAATTCAGAATGACATTTATTATTGGGTGTTCTGGTGATAAAACTAAGAATGTTGCTCCATACAAAGTATCCGGCCGTGTCGTAAATACCTGAACTTTGAACTTTGAACTTTGAACTTTGAACTCGATCTGAGCGCCCTCAGATCGTCCTATCCACTGTCTCTGCGCAATCTTTACTTTCTCGCTCCAATCTAATTTCTCAATATTATTAAGAAGCCTATCCGCGTATTTTGTGATCCTGAAAAACCACTGCTCTAATTCCTTCTTAATCACTTCAGTTTCACATCGTTCACATTTTCCATCAATGACTTGCTCGTCTGCCAAAACTGTAAGATCTTTTGGGCAAAAATTAACCGCCGCTTTTCTTCTGTAAGCTAATCCTGCTTTAAAAAGCTGAATAAAAAGCCACTGCGTCCATTTATAATATTTAGGATCGTAAGTTTCTACTTTTCTTGACCAATCAAAGCCATTTCCGATTGCCCTAAGCTGGCGATAAAAGTTTTTTTCTGATATTTTAGCCTGCTCTTTTGGATGGCGACCGACCTTAATAGCGTAGTTTTCAGAGTGGATCCCAAACCCATCCAAACCCATTGGCTCAAATACATCATTCCCTTGCATGCGCATAAATCTGCCATAAACATCTGCTCCTGTAAAAGCATACATATTCCCAACATGCATCCCCTCAGCACTTGGGTACGGAAACATCATGAGATTATAAAAGGGTTTCTTAGCGGTATCCAGATTGGGAGAATAAACTTTAGCCTCATCCCAAATCTTCTGCCATTTTGGCTCTATTTCATTGGGGTTATATTTTTGTTTGCTGCTCATCTTTTTGTTATCCACTATGTTAGCATTATACAATAAATTTAATTCAAAAACTCGAATTTCACAAATTAGCTTCTTAACAAGCTTGCGTTTTCCCTAGAAATTCTCTACGATCAATCAATGACCCTTTTTATAGCTTTAATTATAATTTTTAACTTTGCATTTTTCACTTTTAACTTGCGCTCCGCAGGAGCTCAAACTATGTCAAACGATGATTATATATTACAATTAGACAACCTTGACATAGCTCCACATACTCCTCCCGCAGGCAAAAACAATGCTATTGAAACAACGAGTAAACTTCCTGTTAAAAAACAACTTCCTTTCGTCTTTTCTATTTCGCAAACGTTAATTGACTATAGCACCCTCTCCCCAACCAATCCAATAAAACGCAGCAATGAATTATCTGTATCGAAAGGCTCAGCAAATGGGTATTCTATAATCGCATTTGAAGACAAAGAACTTTCAGGCGGAACCCCGCTCAGCGGGGCATCTTCTGTTTTTATTCCTGATACCACATGCGACAATGGCCAATGCTCCCAAATCTCTTCCGGTCCATGGACAAATCCTCTCACATATGGCTTTGGGTATCGTTGCGATAATGTTAAAGGAATGGATTGCGCAAGCGGGTTTTCCGAGCCAGAATTGTACAAACAGTTTGCCAATGCTTCTATGTCCGAAACACCGCAGAAAATAGCGATTAGCAGCGATACCGAATCGAAAAAAACAATACGAATTACTTACAAGTTAAACATTCCCGGCACACAACCATTTGCTTTATATAGCAATACCATTACATTTATTGCTGTTCCTAATTTCTAATTTGCAATTTGAAATTTTCAATGAAAATTAAAAATTTAAAATTTAAAATTTGTCTGTTAGTATTTACTATTTGCTTTTTAATATTTAATATAGACAAAACCACAGCAGCAGGTTTATCTCTAAGCATTAACCCTCCTGTTATTCAAATTCAAATATCACCTCCTGCTATTGTCAACAGACCAATTACCATAGAAAATCATGGTGAGGAGGCAGTAACGCTAAAAATTCTTTATAAACCTTTTGTTGCGGACAAAGGAGAATCAGGCGAAGTAGTTTATGAATCGGACAATAATACATTGATCTTTGAGAAGATAAAAGTCCGCGATGACAATGAAGCAATCGAAAAAGTAGTTATTGCGCCTAAGCAGAATAAAACCCTAAATCTTTACGTAGATATTCCCAAAAACGAAACTCTATCAGACTATTACTTTTCGATCATATTTATATCAGAAGATACTTCAGGAGACACATTGAATCAATCGGGAATATCAGGAGGTATTGCCACGAATGTTCTTTTGTCTATTAAAAACGAGGAAACATCAATAGGAAGTATAGTTGAGTTTTCTTCGCCTCGGTTCCTGGAAAAAGGACCTGTACCTTTTAAGATAAGACTAAAAAACGAATCTAAACATTTTATAACGCCTGATGGTGAAATACTAATAAGGAATATATTTGGAAAAACAATAGGACAAGTAAAACTTGATCCTGTAAATATTTTGGCCGATACAACCCGTAAGGAAGAATTACTGTGGAAAAATGGCTTTATGTTTGGGCTTTACACGGCAACCCTATCAATAAACATCCTAGACAATGACCCTGCTCTTGTAAAAACTATTCGTTTCTTAGTCATTCCGATACAAAATATTATTATATTGACAGCCATCCCTTTTCTTATCCTTTTAATTAAGCGTCGTTTAAGAGCCCGTCATGGTTAATCATCTCATGCCTAAAGCTACGTAAAGGTTTCCACTTTAGCACTTGGACCACATCATCCGAAGCACTTTTTCTCATTCACCAATGATAAACATCATGGTTTTGGTCCGAAGGCGGATAAATTTATCTTAATATAGATTGATACTTTCTGATATACATCCTTGGTCATCACTCATGTGACAATTTTGCTATCAAAAGCTATGATTTGTTCTCTTGACATAGTGTACCCACTTGGTGTTAACATTAATATTAGCCTTATATTTATAAAAGTGTTAACAAGTTAACTTATGCCCTACCGTTTTAGTGAAATAGATAAACAAAAGATAGTCGAAAGAGTTCTTCGCGGAGAAAAAGTAGCTAAGATCTGCAGAGAAGAAAATATATCCAGAGTACTTTTCTACAGATGGCTTAAGAGCTATAAAATAAAGCACAAAATACTTCCCCAAAAACTATCCTCTGCCAACCGCCTGCAAATGATCCAAAGAGTTAAGCTTGGCGAACCTGTTGCGAAAGTATGCAAACTATATGGAGTATCAAGAACTGTCTTTTATAAATGGCTAAAAAGATACGATGAGGCTGCCGAGAACAAAAAGAATGAGGCTCTTTTGGATAAAACGCCTTTTGTTAGCAGATACTTTAATCAAGCGCCAGAACAATATGAAGGAGCTATTCTTTCTGCAGTAAAACAATATCCTGAAATGTCTAGCCACAAGCTCGTGTGGGTAATCCCTCAGATTGGAGGACAGCCAATCCTGGGCAATCATGGAATCCAGAATGTTTTAAGAAGACATAATCTTTCTACTTTCGAACAAAGATATGCTTACGCAAAAACATACAATCGGCCAACTCCGGCAACCCAATTCTTTGGTTTATTTAATTCTATTCTTGCTTCTCTTGTTTCCCAAACGCCCGGTTTTCGTAAATTCATTGTTAGGACCAGCTTCGCTGTAATCTTTGGAATTTTCATAGGAGTTTTAATCTTCGGCGTAAACTCGCTATCAAGTCTCTTTTCCGGCGTCTCTGACGTAACCATATCTTTTGGTATCATTTTTAGTCTTTTTGCTCTTGGCGCCGGCATGATCTTTTTCTTTTACTCAATCAAATACTATCTCGCTATTGCAATTGTTCTATCTTTTTCAAGACGAAACGAAGAGGAGAAAAGCAAAACAGCTCTCCCCATCAACCCGGCAAAGGTGGGCGGACTTCAATCTGATCTTTCAAAAATAATTCTTAAAAGACATCCTTTTGTTTCTATTCATATAGCAACCTTTAATGAGAAAAGAGTAATAGAAAGACTTCTTAAATCAGTAACATCTATGCAATATGATAATTACGA
>MFNZ01000009.1:9412-21480 GCA_001782195.1 Candidatus Levybacteria bacterium RIFCSPHIGHO2_02_FULL_37_13 | reverse complement strand
CCACCGGCAGCGAATCAATCGCCTCCCCAACCAATTTCCTAAATCTCTCATCATCCATGAAAGTATTGTACCAAATCCAAAACAGAATATTTACAGCCCTTGACAAATAACCAAGCTTGTTATAAATTGAGGTTAATATGCCAGAAATAATTCAAACCAACCCAAAGATATTAGGAGGTCAACCGGTAATCAAAGGAACACGGATTCCTGTTGCCAGAATTGTAGCTTTAATTGTCCACGGATATAAAATCAAAGATTTCAAAAAAGACTATCCCTATCTAGATATAACGAAAAAAGACCTTAAAGATATTTTTAAATACTATTCAAACAAAATTGCGTAAATACAAAATCTCCCCTAAGAAAAAGAAGAAATTTCGTATACTCTTGGATTCTGCATTTGCAAAACCAGACTCTTTTCCCAAACTTAAAAAGAAAGCTAATTTAGCCCATGCAGTGCATGACTTAGGATTATCTGCTCAGGCAGAGGACGAAGAAATTTACCAAAAAGCAGTCGAACAGAATAGATTTGTATTAACAATTAATTTTAAAGATTTTAGAAAATTTGTAAAAGAAGATAAACCTGGAACTTTAGGCATTGATTCTCAGCTAACAAATCAAGAAATAGACGAAAAAGTTACCAACTTCATTTCTGGAAAAGACCCCGAAGATTATAAAGGCAAAGCCACAAAGATTTAAAGACCCCAATTTATCACAATATACTGACGCGTGAACCCATATCACATCCGATGTGTAGAAAGGCATACATGCGTTTCTCTTCTTGTCCGCAATTAGCAATTGGCATATAATGAAAATATGGCTGATGATAGGTCAATACGAGACTCGCTGGCTCGCGACAGAACACATTTGGCAAATGAGAGAACGCTTTTGGCTTACATCCGCACAGGTCTTGGCTTCATCCTAACAGCAGCTCTGGTCCTTCGATTTAGTCCAATAGAAACAACTTATTTTCTCTCAGTTATTTTGCTAGTTTTGGGATTTGGGCTACTGATTGTTGGTGTTTTCAGGTTCTTTAAATTAAAAACAAAAATTGACAGAGAGAAATATTAATTTCTCTGTCCTATAAACCGGAAATTTTTAAGCCATCTCCTACTTTTAAAGCTGTTATCTTAAAGAAACACCCAATTGAAAAGTCTACTTTTATATGAAGCCATATCATATCCGATGTGTAAATAATACATCTGAGTCAAAAGAGTTATATTTTTTACTTGCTTTTTCTTAGAAGCTTGAGGGCATATTCAACCAATATGCTTGGTTCATATCTGCAGATATCCCTAATATAAGTTGTTTTGGGATATGGTCAATTTTAGAAGTTTCAATCATCTCAAGCTCAAAAGCAACAGCTCTATGATTTCCTTCAATTACTGTGCATACACTATTCAGGCTCAATGATATTAAGATTATTTTTTCCTTAAACGGATGTTGCCCAATATTGCTTTTTATTTGCTTAATATGATTGAAGTCTACGCCCCATAAGTCAGGCATATTATTTTTAACTGATAATGCAGCCTCTTTGAGGTTTTTTCCCAGACCAAAAGTCTTGTTCCAACCATCTTCTCTAATAACAAGTAAATTCTCAAACTCTTGAATTTCCAACTCTATAATATACCATTCTATATTGAGTGGCAACTGAGCAAGCAATGGATATCTCCACTTCCACAATAGTTCTTTCCGAATATAATTTTCTTGCCAGTTATCTAAATTTGGACTTACTATTAATCCATTAAATTTATCCCTGACTGAATTGTAAAAAGGCTTATACCATTCGGATGAAAGAAATTCTAATTCAAACTCAGGCTCTTTTATTTTGCTAATTATTTTCAATTATTTTAAATTATAACAAAAATGTTCCGTGTCGCACAATGATTGTCTGGCTAACAGACAACAAACTCCACATACTTATTTAAAGAGGAATTCGACAACTGATTCGCCTTTGGGGACGATAACTGCGCGGAAGGAATAATCTGCTCTGTATATTTTGGAACTTTTTCCATCAACTCTTGCCTTCCATCCCGGATAATAATTGTCTGAAAGGAATAAAAGTGCCGGGCTATTGGATGAAGTTTTAATAACAATTTTGTTTGGAGTATATGAAATAATTTTGGCAGAACCTGTAGCTCCTTTCTCAATTATCAGATCTGGTGCTTCCTCTAAAATTAGAACATTCCGAAAATCAAAATCATCACTATAAAATCTCTTTATTATTTCCTTGTCGTCTTTGATTACTTCATAATTGTAAAAAAGTGTTGCTCTTGCAAGTACCAGTTTGTTTTTAAATAATTGAAATTTATTGTCCTTATAAACAAGGTCATACCTTTTTATATCTTCCCAAACAGGATACGCCCAACCTTGATTGGTATCCGCAATTGGATGAAAAACAAGACCAACACCCAAAAGATCAAGCACCCTATCTGTATACTTTCCCCGTCTATCTAATTTGACAACAGATCGTTCGGGTTTTACAAATTCTCCACTGTAAGCCGATCTTATAAACTCCCCATATCTTCCTATATATAAAGGATCATATCCCTCCAAAGACGGAAAACCATAATAAGTAGTAACTTCTGCTCCAAGATTGCCATAGATTCTATTATTTCCAATATTTTTCTTTATTGCATCTATAACCGGAACTTGAGGATACACTAATTGAACAGGATCGAAAGGCATCCATTTCTGGGCAAATCGAAGACTATCGAAAGATACGGAAAATAGAAAATAGAAAATAGAAAATAGAATTAATTTTTTGTTTATTGTCCCCGCAAAAACAACAACTATTGCTCCGATAAATAACGCTGTTGGCAGGACGAAGTTTCTCTTTGCAACAATCAACCATTCGGCAGGATATATTTTCCCAAAAAATAACAAAAGCCACATAGTAACAAAAAATAGTCCGATAAGACCAAACATTATCGTAAGTTTTCTAGCGTCTCTAATCCCCCTAATTAACCTATCAAAACCAAACCCTGCCAAAACAGCAAACGAAAAACTAAAAAGAACAATAATTCGGGATAATGCGCTTGTTGACAAAACAGGAATCTTAAGAGAAACAAAAAACTCCGAAATCGGACTATTTACTGCAAGAATAAGTGAAAAAATACCAAGGATGGCAAAGAAAACTACAATTTTTCTTCGGACTTTCCAAATTGCAAAAATAGCTAAAAGAAAAGGCAAAATACCTATAAATCCAGCCCATTCGGCATAATGCCCAAACCAATCATTACGAGTTACCGGATTGCCAAAGAAATCCGGAGAAATAATAGTAATTAGATATTGAAACGGTATGGCTTCGCTTATTTGAAAAATTTCGCTTCGAACAGACTCACGATAAAGCTCAATCGATGGCAATATCTGCGGCAAAGAAAGAAGTATGCCGACAAAAGTGGAAAGTATTAAGTAGAAAGTACTGCGTATATTGCGGATGGCTAAGCCTTTAAAAACTAAAAAGGCAATAAGAGCGCCTAAGAAATATAGACTCATCTGAAAATGCCCGGAGAAAAAAGAAAGAGGAATAGTTAAACATAATAAAATTAAATATCGAAATTGTTTTGTGTTATAAAATTTGTTAATTGCCAGCAAAGCCAAAGGCAAAAGACTAATTGCTAAAGACAGCGTTCCGTACGCCATCCAAACAACGATAAACCCGCAAAACATAAAAGAAATACTACTTATCAATGAACCTACCTTGCCCACCCCAATCTGCCGAACAAAAAGATACATAAATAATCCCGCTAAAAATGGCTGCAACAAAATTAAAATACTCCATGAATGGATAAAGGGAAAAATAAAAAACAGAAGATTAAAAGGCGACAAAACAGCAGATTGAAAGTTTGCCAAATGCGGATTACCGGAAAAACTATAAGGATTCCAAATCGGTATTTGACCGCTTTTAAATGTTTCCATGCTAAACTTTTTCCATGGATAAATCTGGGTATGAATATCCGGCATTGCGTTGTTTTTAACCGGACCCAATAATTCCTCATAATGGCTCCAGGGTGCGAAAAAATTAACCTGATACGTTGAAGAATAAGGAACTTTCCCTTGAAGAAAATAAGGGGACGCAAAGATAAACCAAATAACAAAAATGAGCCCAAATGCCCAAAATCTCAAAAAATAATTTTTCACTTTTAACTTTTAACTTTTAACTTCTGTTGAATTTCCCACAACCTAGCATATGTTATAAACATACTAAACATCTGATAAATGCTCTCTATTAATCCAACAGTTCCCGCCTTATACCCTTTTTGCCTGATGTACCAATCAAAAAAAGATGTTGTCATAATTCTTAAGAATCTCCACCAAACCATCTGTGGATGTCCTGCTTTAAATCGCAACTCTGCTTCTATTTTTGACCACTCAATTGTTTTACCAAGCATTAACGTAAGATCGCGATGCGTATAATGAAGTAAATAACCATCAAGCTCCCCTACTTTCCCATGGATTATCGGGCTTTCATGAAGCTCCCCTTTCCATCCTTTAAGGTTTTCCTTTTTAAAAAGCCTTTCAAGTTTTTCAATATACGGCCATTCATTCTTCGCAGAAGTTCCTAAATAAAAATTTTTCCTTTTCAAAGAATAAGCATTTAATTTACCAATGCGATCGCTGTCTTTTGTTAAATGCTTAATCTCGTCTTTTAGCTCGTTTGAAACCCGTTCATCAGTGTCTACATACAATACCCAATCTCCTTTTGCCTTTTCCAATCCAAAATTTCTAAGCTTAGAGAAATCATTTGTTTCGAGTGGGTAAACTTTAGCTCCCATTCTTTTGGCAACCTCAACTGTCCTATCTTCAGATCCTCCGTCAACAACAATTATTTCATCGCAAAAAGATATAGAATCCAAACAATCCGCGATAATATTCTCCTGATTTTTTGTAATAATAATAGCCGAAATCTTACTCATACATTAAAACTTCCCCTCCCGGATCTTCCCAAATAAAAATCCAATATTCCTCTTTTCTGCCAATATCTCCCTTTTGCTAAAAGTTTTATGCTCTCCTTAAAAAGCGCCAGTTTTGATCGCAACCTTGCGTATCTAAAACCAAACAACATTCTGTTTCGTGTTATATAATAATCCTGAAGGCTGGAACCCGAACCTCCGGCTGACCCTGCATTTTTGTGCCAAAGAATTGCTTTTGGTGAATATATAATAGAATATCCTCTTCTTCTTATTCTCTCGCAAAAATCACTATCCTCATAGTACAAAAAAAACTTTTCGTCCAAAAATCCAACTTTTTCAAATATCTCCCGTTTAACCAACATGCAGCAACCAGACGCAAAATCTGTCTTTTCAATTTGGTCGTATTGCCCACGATCAACTTCATCAACTCCCCTATGAAATCCTATAACATTCTTCCAATCCATTTTTCCTCCCGCATACCAAAATACTTTTCCTAAATCCACTTTTTTATATCTATCTTTATGGAATTCAAATCCGGAAGCAAAATAAATTTTGGGCACAGCAATACCTACATCCTTATCTTTTTGAGCCGCGCTTAATAATTCTTCTACTAAGTTTTTATCAACAATCGTGTCGTTGTTTAAAATCAAGACATAATCCGCTCCGTTTTCCAGCGCATATTTAATTCCTACGTTTTGCCCGCCGGAAAACCCCAAATTCTTCTCGCCCCTAATAATCTTAACGTCAATTCTGAATTCTAAATTCTTAATTCTAAATTCCGTATGCGATGCATTATCAACTACAACAACTGTTATCTTGAAATCTTTTGAAATAATTTTATCTAACGAAAGTAAACACTCAATGGTGTTACCAGCTCCATTAAAATTTATAATCGAAACAAAAATATGCCTCATGCTATTTTTTTGAATTTTCGTAAACCCTTATAAAACAATCTTTTCAGTGGATGGTAAGAAGTTTCCAAAAACGATGTTATAGACCAATAATGAAATTCCTGTATGATTTTCCTACACTCGTTATAAATATCCTTCAGGAAATGCGCGCTATTTTCTTCCCTAAATCCCTGCCTCTCCCACACTTTTGCAAATACTATTTCCGCGTACATAGCCTGAAGCATACTTAGCACCAACCCATGCAATCCGTCTTTATAACCTTTTTGCGCAAAAAACGTTTTGAGAAAATCATTTACCGGAAATCTTATGGCATCAATCCATCCCAAAATTTTACCCGACGCTATAATCTTTTCCACCTCGCTCTCTGTATAAATTTTATCCATTTTGTAAAGAAACTGAGAAATAGTAGAGTAATTAAGATGCTCCAGCGGACTTTGCAGCTTTTCAGTTTTTCCTTCTACGCGGATGTACTCATGAACATGTCTTTCCGGAAATTTCCCCTTACCCTTTCTGAATAATCTTAATTGGTAGTCCGGCCACCAAATTGAATGTTGTATCCATTTTCCAAAAATTATATTTTTGCGCGGTATCCAGTATCCGCTTACCTGGTCATTAGTCTCTTGTCTTTGGTCTATGGCAATTTTTTCCTTAATCTCATTTGCAAGTTCCGGTGTTACTCTTTCGTCCGCATCAAGACTTAAAATCCAATCTCCTGTTGCTTTCGAGAAACCATAATTCTTGTTGACATTAAGCATTAAATTATTCTTACGGGTAAGTATTTTACCCGTATACTTTCTGGCAATCTCGCGGGTCTTATCAAGAGATAAATTGTCAACAAATACGATTTCTGCTGCCAAACCCTTTACTGATTCCAAACAATCTTTTATTTTTGCCTCTTCGTTATATGCAGATATAACAACCGAAAGACTATTCATAAATGTACTAGCTTATTGTATCAGGAGAGTGGCTTTTTTCAAAGTTTTTTAAACTGTTTGGTAACAAATCTAATATCGGATTTTATTTCGGCCTTTGCCATCAAATATAACAAACCAAAATACACAATTCCGCTGAAAAGTACAGTAATAAAAATAGTAAAAATATTAAGAACCAAAACAGATACTATTGAATTCAAAATTACACCCATTACAAGACTTGCTACAAGTGGCTTAACTATTTGCTTAAGCGCATCAAATTCTATGTATTTTTTTGTTATGATTACAACAGCAACCACCGATACTGAAATAAGAGCAGACACTCCCGCCACTCCATTAAAACCATAATATATAATTGCTAATGGAGTCAAAATCCACGTAGAAATCGTCCAAAAAACCATTAGATATAATGTTACTTTTATCTTACCGATTGCATTCAACGCGTTAGTCAAGGGTGTTGTAATAGAAGAAAGAGCCGCGTTGATTGCAAAAAATGTCAGAGACAAAAGTGCCGGCTCCCATTTCTGGTATTTTGGGATAATGTTTATAAGATGAGGCATTAATATTACAATACCAATAACGGATGGGAATATTAAAAGGGAAACTGCGAACAATGATTTCTCAACAGCTATCTTCAGGTGGTTTTTGTCGTGAGCTAGCCGCGCAAAGGAAGGAAACATTATACGAATAACATTATCCATAACCAGCCGTAATGGCGAGAATGCCAATTTTTGCGCAACACCAATATATCCTACTTGAGCAAATGGAAGAACTTTACCTAGATACACTATTAGTAAATTATCTTTGATAAGAGCTAACAAACTATTTGCCTGAAATGGAATTCCATAAGACAGCAGCCTCTTTGCAGCAACTTTTGAAAATCCAACCTGTATACGCCATGGAGAAATTGCATAAATCGTTATAAGGCCAAGTATTCCTCTTACTAACACCGCATATGTGAAGCTGGATACCCCAAATCCTTTTATAGCAAGTACCAATACTATAATGTTAAAAGAAAATGTTTCAACAATTTCCGGAATTACTAATTTTTTAAATTGTAATTTTCTCTCTAATATAATAGAAGGAATGGTTTTTAAAGAGGACATAAAAAAAGCGATAATCAGAGCTTGATAAAGATATATTCCTTCATTCTTAAGGTCATAGAAAGAACTAACTGCTTGTGACGATAACAATGCGATCAAAACCACAGAGATAACAAGAATTTGCTGAATTGTGAAGGTTGTTTTTAGTTCTTCTTCTGTAATATTCTCTTTTTTTTGAATTAGCGCTGCTGCAAGGCCGACATCGGAAAAATAGGATAAGAAAACAATAACCGAGGAGACAATAAAGAATATCCCGTAATCTGACGGGGCAAGAAATATGGTGAGAAGTAGTCCTACTATTTGAGAAATTATTTGAATAATAAATGTACGGGAAACTAACGCAACAACACCATGAATAGATCGTCTTGCAACTGTCGCAATATCAAATTCTTCCATAACGCAAATCTAGCCAAAGCTTAAAACTTTCCCGGATTGCCCGGATAATAACCCTCAAATTTCCTCCGCTCTGATCGCCATAAAGTCGCGGGTAATGAGTTACATCAACTTCTGCGATTCTTAAGCCTGCTTTTTTTGCTTTTGTCAAAATTTCTGTAGTAATCATAGCGCCCTCAGATTTAAGAGGCGAAATTTTCTCAATTGCGCTTTTTCTGAAAAGCTTAAACCCGCAATCTATGTCTCTAAAGTAAAATCCAAAAAACACAAAATCCCAAATTTTGAGAAGCTGCATAAGAATTCTGCGCATTGGATGATCCCGTCTTTTCTTTCTGTATCCAATAACTATATCTGCGAATTTTATTTTTTCTATAAATTTTAAGCTTTCGGAAAAGTCAAACTGTCCGTCTCCATCGTTAAAAATAACTAAATCGTACTTAGCGTTTTCAAACCCTTCGCGTAAAGCCGCGCCATACCCCCTGTTTGGTTTATGGGAAATAACTCTTAGATGCTTTTGATCTTCAACTGCTAATTTGTTGCATATCTGAGACGTATTATCAGAGGATCCATCATCTATCATGATAATCTCCCAATTAAAAGCCAACCGCTTTGCGATTGGAATTGCTTTTTTAACTACATTTTCTATATTTTTCTCCTCGTTCCAAAACGGAAAAAAAATAGAAAGTTCTTTAACTGTTTTGTTCACCCACTCTTCCCTTTCTTTCTAAAAACAATTATACCAAGAGTAAGGACTATAGCACCACTAAATGTTATTACATTCGAAACCTTTTGCATTAGTGTCTCTTGAGGAGGAATTGCGGGCATTTTTATTATTTCACTTTCCGATTTGGGTTTTTTAAAATTAGGTGCCAAAAACTCATCCGAGATTTTCGACGCAGTCCACTTTAACGCGAATTCGCTGGTGTAATCTAAAGGTGTCTTTGCCAATATAGTCTGTGGATTAAACAATTTAATATTGAAACTAATTAATAGAAATATTAAAATAGCCGAAATGTATACTCCATATTTTTTGAATAATTCTTTGTTTAAAAATACCAATATAGAACCAGAAAGAAATGATGAAAAAAATGAGGCAAGCAGCAAAAATCTCCATGGATATTGGAAAAAAACCATCAAAGGTATGGTTTCCCAAACAAATCTTGATATTTCTAAAATGAAAAATATTGACAAAGCAAATCCTGCAAGAGAAAAAAAAGCAACGTTATAATTTTTATTAAAATTATAATATTTATTTTTTATTAAGGAAATTAAAACTAAGACTAAGACTACAAAAAGCACTACTATGTGTAATTTACCAATCATAAAAGACATCCCGTCAAGCATGCATCCCGGCGCTGATCCTCCAAATCTCCAATGGCTGTTCCAAAGTTGGTTTAAGCAAACAAAATGATCGCGAAAATCTGCTCCCCCTCCAATTTGAGACAAAACATTAGTATATTTCATTTCCAAAAGGGCCGGCAGCCAATAAAAAGCGGAAATCAGTAATCCCAAAACTGTAGCAAGTATTAAGTAGTATATAGTATGTATGTTTTTATTTTTGTAAGCAATGTAACAATATAACAATATAACAATAATTAACAATGGTGTAACCATCATGGCTGTTAAGTTATGTGAAAGAATAACTCCAGCGTATCCAAATGAGCCAACTATTACCCATTTCCATTTTGGGTCCTTAAATACTTTATGAAATCCCCAAAACATTAAAGGCACAAACGCGTAAGCCCAAAATTCCGCGACATCTCCCCTGACATAAATATCCAAAGCATGATAAGGAGCATACAAATAAAACAAGCCGGATAAAACTCCGCCTTTCTCCCCCCAAAATTCTCTTGCCAAAAGATACATGAAGATTCCGGCGAGCAAAATCCCAATCCCCATCATTATTTTTGTGGCAATAAGCGCGTCAAATCCTAAGAGAGTAAACAAACCGCCAACATAATAAGCAAGAGGAGCATAAAAATTAAAAATCGGATATCCATACCCGTAGCCCAGATCAGGAACCCACCGCACAGGAAACATTCCATCTTTCAGAGCTTTCCCCATTTCAAAAACCCTCGCCACTTGAGTATCATCATGCATTGGAAAAAACCCACTAACAAAAAGCGGTTTTACAGCCCAAAAAGACAAAAGAAGAACTGCAATAATAACCCAATTACGTTTGACAAAAGTAATCATCTTATGATATTATTTTACATGATTCAGACCAACTTTTCATATGAAAGAACAAATGCCCTCCGACTCGCTACACTATCCCGGTGACAACACTTATGAACACGCTCGAAGACTAAAATTGGAGAGCAATTTTTCTAGACCAAAAAACAATCCAGTTGATAATTTCTTCAAGAAATTGGATAAGGAAATTCTACTTGCTTCAAGCTTCGGCGTTAAACAAGAAGACTATGGTGAGGTTGCCAAAGGTTTGTTTGGAGAAAGAGTAGACACTGACAATGTCACTGAAGAACAAAATGCACAAATTCAAGGCGCATACCTAGGCTTTCATATTGGCTGGAAGAGTGGGTTGGATAAGTTCTTCAAAGAGAGAAAAGCAGACAAATAACGTAGTAATTAATCTCCCCTTCTAATTTACACTTGAAACTTACTAAGACTTGCCTCCACGAAATAACTTCAAATGGGTTTTAACAAGAAATATTAAAGCTATAAAAGAAAACAAACTAACCAAATCTGCAAATAATCTTAGAGGGGTTTCGGAGAAATTTAGCTTTACCTTATTATTTCCTTTTGGTACCTCAAGTTCCATTAAGCCCTTTTCGTTCTGATAATCAATGGTTAATTCTCTACCTTCACAATCAAGAGATCCTTCGCTACGCTCAGGATGACAAGAGGGAGCGTACGCCAAAGCTTTCCAACCCGTATAGTAAATTGTATTTATTCTTACTTTCGTGTTATCACTTGAAGAAACATTAAACGAGATCATTTTAGAATTGTAATAAACATTACTTACTGTTCCTGCCCCTCCTACTATTTCTACTTTCTCTTTAAACCTCTCTATCGGCTTTTGCTCTACCCATTTTGGCATGTATTCGTTTTTTACTGTTGTTGTATCCATATTTGTTGAATAAAACCCTTCTCCTTTGTCGAAAAATTCAGAAGGCGTTAGGAATGGTTTCGCTGATAATACTAAAATTATTAGGCTTAGAACTGCAATTGGTATTTTTAGTTTGCTTGGCGAAACATAAATAACACAAGCGATCAAAAAAGAAACAGATACTATTGATAGTGATAAGAACCGAAAAGGAAACTGAATAAAAGATACAGGTAAAATATTCCACAAGGTTGTGCTTAATGAACTTGAAAAGAAAACCGAAACTAATCCAACGATAAGCAATAGCAAGGTTAATCTATGTTTTTTAACTTTGATTATGGAACTAACCATAAATACCGCCGTAAGAGACAAAACAAAAATTGTTGAAAATCCTATTAGGTTTATATCTGCAAAGTATGAGCCCCATTCAGAAATTTGTGTTTGAGAAAAAATAGTATATTGAAGTTCTAAAAACGCCGGAATCCAAAAAAAAGCAGAAAGACCAAGACTAATTAGTATTAAGTATAAAGTATTAAGAATTACATATTTTTTATTTTTCTTTAATAATAAATCTATTAATTTATAAATTATAATTATTGGCAAGAACAAAACAGCTAACGTGTTATGTGAAATAATCAAAAAAGCAATGCTAATTGCTGACCAAAAGAGACTTCTTCGTTCGATCTGCCAGAGGATAAAAGGCAAAACAGCAAGCGACAATACTTCTCCTATTGACCCTCGTTTGTATAAAT
>MFNZ01000009.1:0-9391 GCA_001782195.1 Candidatus Levybacteria bacterium RIFCSPHIGHO2_02_FULL_37_13 | reverse complement strand
AGAGATAAAATAATGCCCCAACAAGGCTTGAGAGTTTATCAAAAAATCGCGAAAGCCATAGATAACAAAAAATTGCCGAGCCAATCATAGAAAAACCAAAGATAATTTTTATAGTGTCTACAAATCCAATTCCCAAAATATGAATTGGGACTCCAAGATACATAAAACCAGGATACAAAAAATTAGCAACAGGATAACCGTATTCATGATTTAGTCTGCCGAGAAATCTCACAGGAAATTGACCATCAGAAAGTGCTTGAAAGAATGCGGAAAAACGTATAATCATCCACTCTCCATCATCGCTTTGAAAAAATCCAGGATGGAACAATGGAAGAATTGATGGTAAGCAAAATATTGCTAAAAGTATAAATGCGATCAATTTTTTGTTCATTCGCTTTGTTGTCATTGCGAGGATTGAAATTACGAAGCAATCTCTTAATGTTAAATGAGATCGCCACGCTTCGCTCGCGATGACAGAACTAACTATCTTGTCTCTACTATCGTAAACATAACTTCTCCATTCGGCAGGTTAACATCAAAAGATTCATAAGAGTTTTTTACAAATTCAGGAATATTTGACGGATTATCTATTAGGAGCCTGTTTGAAACTTTTATATCCTCTCCCCAGTTGATATCCCTGAATTCAAAACGATCAAAACTTTTTACATGCACAAACCCATCATCTGTTGGCGGATACCGCAAGGCAGTGTTCTGATACTTTAAAGGGTCATACTTGTTATAGAAAAGTAAAAATATATAGTGTGAATATTCTGGATGGGACATAATAACATCTTTTGAAACATATTTTTCTTGAGATAGAACATCTACCAAGGCTTTATATCCAATTCCCCATGATTGCGCCTCGTTCCTTGGAAAATGAACAAAATAACGATCCATATAAACTAATATATTAAGAGCAAACAGTGCAAATATAATTAATAAAACACTTTTTTTGTACAATAATTTATTTTTAAACCATATGTTTAACATTTCTGTAAATTTAGTAAATCCCAAAACTGTAACTAGAGAAAGAATAGGAAATATAGCAAACATTCTATTGGTATGAGGAGCATCTTTTGTGATACTTGCCGCAATTGGAGCAATGAAAAACCACAAAAGAATAAGCTTTACTTGTTTTGTCTTTTTTGTAAGCAGCAAAAAGATTAATCCCAAAACAAGAAATGGCGCTTCGATAAGGTACATATTGCCAAAATTAGCGATATTATGCGCTTTGTTATCCCCGCCTTTTATAAATAGAAACTGGGGCGAAAAAGAATTCAGATAATTTTGAGATATCCGCTCAAGCGCGAATGTCAAACGATTGTGAGTAATCCTGGATATAAGCGAATTAGGATTTTCATGTTGGTTTCTTGGGATTTCTATTTTTGCGTGAACGACAGATGGATCTCCAAAAATACCTATTCCTGATAATTTAGTTTTGCTTGCCTCAAAAAGAGTATTGTAAAAAATAAATCCGGAAAGAAGAATAAATATAATAGCTCCAATAACCAACCATTTATTTATTTGTATGCCGGATCTATAAATAAATGCAATTCCAATTACAAGAAGTGTCGTAAATACATGATTTCCAGCGTATGTAAAATAAGTTAACGCAAAACATATCAAACTTGGAATTATCAACCACGATGTCTTATTAATACTTTTTAGAAATAGCAACACTCCCAAAACTACAAAAAATACAGCTGCGTTAGACTCCGATTCAACTCTTGATAAATGCAGATGCCAGGGAGAAATTGCAATAAGAAAAGATGTAATAATCGCGATCTTCCGACTTTTTAGTAACTCCATTATCAGAAAATAAGATAATCCAACAGTTGCAATACCAAATAGAGCCGAAGGAAACCGGACAGCCAATTCTGAAAGTCCAAATAGCGACACAAACGGCACTACAGTATAAATATAAAAAGGCAGCTTCCAATCCCCAAATGACTCAAAAGATACAGGAAATACCCTCCCGTATTCATCCATTCCGGTTTTAAGAAGTGAATATGCTGTATATCCTATCGACCCTTCATCGCGATTTATCCCAGGCGGTATTTCGGTAATTCTATAAAATCTGAGAAACCCAGCGATAATAATTATCGCAAGAAAAATAAAAACCGTTTTTTTAGTCATTTTGTAATTATATTATATATTTTTACACGCTAATTGTCATTGCGAGTCCCGATTCGTAACTGTTCACACTTCTGTCATTGCGAGCGTAGCGAAGCAATCTCTTGAGATCGTCACGGCTACTTCGTAGCCTCGCGATGACAAAATCGTGTTAGAACCGTGAATTGTTAACCCGATTCTATCGGGACGAAGCAATCTCCTCAATTCCCCACAATTGTCTGCTCGAGCGGAAAAATGTGGGGACTTCAAACATCACATTGTTGATATTGATATTTAAGCATGAGATAATGTAGACAATGAATATTCCAAAAGAGCTGAATACAATCGCTCCACTTTCAAAATATCTGGCGATGGTGGTTTTTATCTCACTTCCATTTGTCGGATTTTTCCTTGGCATGCGGTATGAAGAAAAGCTTGACCTTGCCAAGCGTCAAGAGATGGAAGCAAACCTCTCAATCCCCCGCTCTCCAACACCAACACCCATAGAAATTCCATGGGTTGATCCTTTGATAACTGCAGACTGGAAAACGTACACAAATACAAAATACGGGTTTTTATTTAAATATTCCAATCTCTGGCAGCCCAAGAACCCTGATCCTAATTTCCCCAATGCTCTTGACGAATTATTGACAATCACTAAGAAAAATAGAAGCACCATTGGTTCTATAGAGTTTGATATACGCTTATCTATAGAAAGAAAAAAACTAGGCGAATCATTAGAGGACTTTGCAAAGCCGATGTGTGAAGAGAATGACCATTACTGCATACCAGGACCACCAGATAAACAAGAGAATGTTACTATTAACGGCATCCAAGCATTATGGCAGGAAAAACAATATGATGTAGGTGGACTATATATAAAAGTCTTTATACCTATAAACAATGATGTCTTAATATTTCTAGCACCAAATAGCGCTTTAGATTTTTATTCTAATACTGGTCCCGGAATTGAAAAAGCTAAAAAGGAAGGAATACAAAACGTTGAATATTTCAAAGAAATCCTCTCCACCTTTCATTTCTCAAATTAAACCGCCTTTGGAGGACATATTCACTAATTAAACATTCTGTCATTGCGAGGCTGAAAGCCGAAGCAATCTCTTTTTCTTATGAGATCGCCACGCTCGTTTCACTCGCTCGCGATGACAGGAGAGGGTATAATTGAAGCGTGTTTACTAAACAATACTATGTCTATATTGCTTCAAATAAAATAAATACTGTTTTATATACTGGCGTTACAAATAATTTAATAAAAAGAATGTACCAACACAAGAATAAAATGGTTGCAGGTTTTACATCAAAGTATAATATTATTAAACTTGTTTATTATGAAGTTTATAGAGATATAAATGAAGCAATCAAAAGAGAAAAACAAATCAAAGGAGGTTCGAGACAGGAAAAAATTGATTTGATAAAGAAAATAAATCCAACATTTAAAGACTTATATCAAGACATTATTAAATGAGATTGCTTCGTAGTCCCGCTGAGCGGGACTCCTCGCAATGACAAAGTGAAGCAGGTTTATTCCAAAGTATGCTACTACATAGTGATAGACTTTGGACGAATACGGAGGAAGATTAACAGAATCAATGTCAAAATAAAACTTATCGTGCTAATTCCCATTCCAACTCTAAAAGAATCCGGATCATATTTCATGATAACATTGTGTTTTCCTTCCGGGACAACAACTGCTCTAAATGCATAATTTGCTCTGTATATTTTCGTTTCCTTCGCATCAACAAATGCTTTCCATCCCGGATAATAAGTATCTGAAAGAAAAAGGAGTTGATTGCTTTGATTGTTAGTCGAAAAAATAATCTGGTTTGGTTTATAAGATACCAGACTTACCGTTCGAGCTTGTCGAGAACTTCTCGACTCGGAGGTTCCAGACGGCACCTCCTTGATCGAAGAGTAAGAGCTCGGCTTTCCTTCTAAGAGAATTGTTTTTGAGGGATCGAAATTTTTGTCAAAAAATATTTCTTCAAACTCTTCATTACTATTAAAAACTTTATACTCTGATGCTAAAAATGCCCTTGGCAGCGCTTTTTGATTTTCAAAAATTTTCCATTCATCTTTTTCATAAATTAATTTAAATCTATCGCTTGGAAATGTTTTTTCTGTACTTCCATTTTCTACCCGATCAAGAACATACCTTACCCCTAAAATGTCTAAAATTTTAAGTCTATAAATATTTGAAGAAAGATCTGTTTCTCCAGAATCACGAGCAATAAAAGCATCAGAACGCGTTTGTCCTGTAAATTCTGTACCAATTTTTCCATTTTCTGATGTTTGAATAAATTCTCCATATCTTTTTGGATACAAAGGATCATATCCATCAGTTGAATAAATTCCATATTGCGTTGCAAAGTTTGCTTCAATTGCAGCACTTCCATACCCCCAAAACCTATCTATTCCGGATTCTTTTTTAAGAAATTCCAAAACAGGAGCATTTGGAAAAACGAGCTCTTTTGGAACAAAAGGGTTAAATTTCGTGAAATAGCGAAAAAGATCACCCGTTTGAAGAATAAGCAATAGAATTAAAACTAAAAATATCATTTTTCTCTTTAACGTCCCGACAAGTATTAGAAATGTACCAATTCCAATCAAAAAAGTCGCATATAAAAGATTTCTTTTCACAACAATTAAATGTTGCGATAATCTGTCCGAAATTAAATGAGGAACTAAAAGAACTACAATCCATAAAAATAAGATAACTAAAATAAGCGGAGCAATTATCTTAATTGTCTTTGTGATTCTCCACTTCTCAAACCGATATATGTCTATCCCAAATCCGGAAAGAATGCTGATGCAAAAACAAAACAAAAAAATCGATAATGTTGGAGCGCTTGACGAAACAAAAGGTAGATTAAATTTATATAAAATTGCTGTAAACGGATTATGGCTTGAAATAAGCAAAATTAATCCTCCAATCGCTGTAAAGAAAAATATAAAACTTTTTTTAATATTTTTAAAAGAGAATAACACAAATAAAAGAGGTATAAGACCTATGTATGTAACTTTTCCAATATATGTATCCTCTATCCAATAATTTCGCGTTGCCGGATTGCCAAAAAAATCCGGAACTATCATCATTATAAATTGCCATGGCTGAATAAGAATTTTATGAATTAAAAAATTATAATCATGAGAAACTCGCGCTGATTCTTTTATTAATTCTATCCCAGGAATAACTTGCATCGCGCCAATACCTACTGCAAGTATCACAAGTAATAAAAAAAATAATAATTTTCTTAAATTAAAAATTCTAAAAATAAGATACGCCAAAATAAATACAAGCGAATATGCAAAAATCTGCGGATGGCCGGCAAGCAGGGAAAAAACAATAGATGCTATGAGAATTATAATCCATTGTGTTGTTGCTTTTTTTAAAAGCATTTCAATTGCCAGAAGCGAAAGAGGAAGCCATAAGATTACATGACCGACAATATTGTATTCAAGCCAAACGCTCATAAAAGATGAGAATGCAAATGAAATTGCGGCCAAAAGTGATCCAATCTTGCTTATTCCGATCTTTCGTGAAAAAAGGTAAGTAAAAAACGTTGCGAATAATGGTTGCGCAATAACAAGAAATGTCCACGCTGATATTTGAGGCAAAATTAGATAAAATATTCCCAGCGGATAAAAAACAGCGGACTGAAAGTTGGAAATAAGCGGCGCTCCTGAGAAATTATAAGGATTCCAAAGCGGTAAAATTCCTTGCTTTATTAAATCAACTGCAAATGTTTTCCACGGATAAAGTTGCCGTAAAACATCAAAATACTGAGCTTTGTTGGGATACGATCCTGGATTGTATCCAAGATAAGAATATGTTTTCCACGGATTATATTCTGCAATTAATAAATCTCCCGGAAACGAAACAAGCCCATGTAAAAAAGTTTTGTAAAAAAATATTGCTGTTACAAAGAATAGAATTAAAAAAACTACAAAAAATTCTCTTTTATTCATTTAGCAAATCTGCGTCTCAAAATTAATAAAACTATCAACCCCAACAAAGTCGCAATAGAAACGATATCCGCAAAAAGTCTTAATCTGGTCTCTCCGAATTCAACTTTTACATCATGCCTTCCTTTTAAGACACGAAACGTTATTTCCCCTCTGTTGTTTGGGTCCTGAAACTCAATTGGGGTAATATTTCCATCAACTCTTACCCTCCAACCATGAAAATACTGCGTGTGATCTATAATCTGAGAATCTGTTTGGGCATCGACAGTGAATGTGTGTTTATTCGACTTTTTCTTAAAATTTGAAATCGTTGCCTTTCCTCCTATTATTTCAACCCTTTGTTTTGGGTATGATGATGCTCCGCCTGCTGACCAAATTACATCTGTTTCTCCATAATAAGTAGTATCGAGAGAATAATTCCAATAATATTTCTCATCTATTTTATTGAAACCTAATGGAGGTTTCCAATAATAAAAGGTTGAGAAAACCACAGCAAAAATAAGAATTAGAAAAACCCATTTTCGTGTAAAAAATTTAAATGACAAAAAACTTATAGACATTAGGGATGTCGCAAATACTACAACGCCCAAAAATCTCCATGAAAACTGAAATTGCCGCAAAAATGAAATTTTCTCCCAAAGAAATAAAGAAAAATTGCTCATTATAAAAAGTGAAGAAACAATAAGAATTAATGAAAAAATAATTACCTGCTTGTACTTACTTTCAAGTTTTTTCTTAAATAAAATATAAACTCCAAGAACGATAGCAATCGCATGAAATAAACCAAACTGGACGGATATACCGCCTGTTTGGAGACTTTCTGCGTTTGTTAGATTTGGAATAAAAAAGTTTTGAATAGGAGGAAAATGATCTCTGAATAAATCTCTCATGTGCAAATCTCCGTACGTATATTTGTGTTCCATAATCGCCGGCAGAAAGTAAAATGCGGAAAGAAATAGCCCTACCAAAAGTCCCAGCATCCCAAGAGATATATTTTTTTTGCTTCCCGCGAAGATTAGAATAAATAAAACCGAGATTCCAAAAAACGTAAGACTAAGCGCGTTATGAGAAAGAATAAGAAGACCGGTTGCTGTTCCTGTAACGATTACAGAAACCATATCTCTTTTTTGAAATATCTTAACTAATCCAAAAAGTACCAATGGAAAAAACGTATACGCGTATACTTCCCCGTAGCTTCCCCGAACCAAAAGCTCAACCAATCTAAATGGCGCGAATTGATAAAAAATAGTAACAAGAAGCGCTTTTTTGTCGTCTTTGAAAAATGCCTTCGCGAATGCAAACATAAAAACTCCGGAAAGCAAGAAACTCAACGATAAAACAATTTTAAACGTGCTAACCAAACCAAAACCTAAAAAAATAAAAAGCGCCGAGAGAAGATATGGTACATGATAAATAAAATTAAAAAGAGGCATGCCATACCCGAAATTAAGATCCCCTGCCCACCTGACAGGAATTTGAAAATCCTGTAATGCTTTAAAATACGCAGCCATTCTAGCCAAATGAACTATGCCGTCGTGCACATGAGGAAATTGCGATGTTGAAAATATACTAATAAGAGGGAGTGCTGATAAACCAAGAACAATAAGGTAGTACTTATTGATAAATCTCATGGGTTTATTCTATACAAAGAAAGCTTGTGTATGCCAATTCCGCGTACGTAAGAAGAGACAAGCGTTACCGGCCATGATGCCGGCGGTTCTCCTATATTTGCGCACATGTTACAAGGTTGGTAAAACAAAAAGTAGGTTGGGATTTGTTTTCTTACTTTATCCAATTCTTTGGGCAGAGTCTCTTCAATCGGCCAAAAACCGGTAATAGTAATATTTTTATTTTTGACTAAGTATATTTCAAGAGCATATGGCATAAGGCCAAAAGTTCCTTGAGTGCCAACAAAGATTTTTTTGTCGTTTGCTTCTTTCTCCAAAAATTCTACAATTTCTTTAACTCCGGCTCCGGAAGTCCAACCATTGCTATACTGTTCGAGATCTGCGGCAGGAATCGGGCTTTCCGAGAAATTGTTAACAATAAGATATCCTGAATTTAGCGGAAAAAATAACAACAATGCGAAAACTCCAAATAACAAAATTTTATTTTTTACCAATTCTTTTATTTTAAATACTGAAAATGCGATAAGGGGTATCAAAGCAAGTGTCATAAAAAAGATGAACCTGGGATATAAAGTTTTTCCAAAAAGAGCTAAGGCTGCAAATGGAATTAAAAACCACATAGTAAGCATTATTTTTTCTCTTAAAAATTTCTTATCAATAAAAAAAGATAGGAATATCAGCAATATTCCAGACATTGTCAAATATCTTCTCAGCCAATCCCATTCACCCAAAATATTTCCATACCAAAATCTAAAAGGGTGTTCTATCCATTCTTTAAAAGGGTATACAAACAATGCATTTTTATCTTCAATAATGTAGAAATAGGGAGAGAGCCTGAGAATTGAGTATATAGCGTACGAAATTATAATTGAAACAAACGCTAATCCAACCCATTTCAAAATCCTTAAATACTTGTCTTTAAGTTTAAAATCGAACAAAAGAAGTGAAATGGGCAAAAGGTAGATGCTAAAAAAACCGCTTGTTTTTGTCAAAACTCCACCTCCAATAACTAGTCCTAAAATAAGAGCAATATCCAAACGCATTCTTCTTACCAACAAGACCACAAAATACAAACTCCATACCGCAAATGCTCCAACCAGACTCTCATACAATGCCAGCCTGTCATACACAATAGCCATTGGGAATACTACATAAATAAAAGAAGAAATGATGCCAATTGCTGAGTTTCTAAATATCTCTCGCCCCAAGAAATATAATCCGATAACGCTAAATAATCCGGCAATAACAGACGTCAATCTTCCCGCAAGAAGTGGATCATCGACAAGTCTCATTACCACCATCATCGCCCATATAAATGATGGCTGCTTTCCATCCACAAGTGAAATAAATCGCCAACTAGCATCGTTATTGGCAATTTGCGCCCACCTAACATAAATAGCCTCATCTGTAAAAATCGGGAGTTCTAAAATATTATAAACCCGGCTGAAAAAATAGAGAATTGATATACCAATAGAAGCAGCAAGAAATAATCTGTGCTTTCTAAGAAACTCCATACTGAAATTATAGCAGAATTACTTCAATATGTTCTTTATAGAAGAATAAATACGCTTAGATGAAGCTATATAAACAAAAATTGCAACACTAATTGAATAAATAATTAATTTTATTTTTAGATCCGTAATGTCTTTTGGCCATTCACCGTTTTGAAT
>MFNZ01000008.1 GCA_001782195.1 Candidatus Levybacteria bacterium RIFCSPHIGHO2_02_FULL_37_13 | reverse complement strand
TTCTGCGAAATCTTATCTATATTTTTTTCAAGACTCTTTCTGTAAATATCCCAAACGCCTTTATCCCAAAGCTCTACATAACGGGACAATCCTAAGAATACAACTTCGTTTTTAATTTCTGCAAAGCTTCTAAGGTAGTTAGGTATAATAAACCTTCCCTTATCGTCGAGTTCCACAAAGCTTGCTCCTCCAAGTAAGAAACGCTGTGTTTCTCTTGCTTCCTGCTGTATAAAAGGTTTGCCTTCCGTTCCTTCAAGAAGCGCTTGCCAGCCTTCTTCCGATACGATAATGAGTGATTTTTCATATCCTAATGTAATAATTAGCTTGTTTCCTAGGCCCATCCTAATTTTCTTAGGAACTGCAATTCTACTTTTTGCGCCGACTTTTCCCTCATATTGTCCAAGAAGCATTGATCCTGCCTGTGTTTTCATATTTCATATCTCTCAAACTGTCCCACTTTTTCCCACCTTTTCCCACTTATTACCATTCTGAGATGTTTTTATATACTTGTCAAGAGGGCAAAACAATAGAATAGTGTGTGTTGTCGAGAAAAAACTCAACCCGTAGAATTTTGGTGGCTACCCGCCTAAGCTTACCGTTCGACTTTTCAGAACTATTCGTTCACGTCTCACGGAGCGCTTGGTCGGCGGGCAAGAGAGTTAGAAGTTATGGCTCGAGGGTTCTTTCGGATTGGTATAACTTACCATCTGTCTTAGTAATTTTTAAAATAATTTTAATATTATTAACTCCTTTATCATAATGACAAACATCCGAACAAGATCCCATTACAATTTCTGCCTTATAAGGCTTGCCATTCATTTCTATTGGGCCGTTCGATTGATCTCCGTGTACAACATCCAATACGCTTCCTGAAAATTTGTCCTCAACTTTTGCTCCCCAGGTTAACTCGTATTCGATTGTCTTTATTCCCTCCGGTTTACCTATCGAGAAAACTACTTCCTGATTATTTTTAATGGTAGTCAATTCCAATCCAATTTCTTCCGGATTTAGAGTAAGTATTTCATTTTCAGTTGGGGCTTCAATCGGAGCCTGCGCTGCCTTTTTGTTAGAAGACAAAACAAACACCCCTCCCCCAACCAAAATTAATGCCCCAATCACTAAACCAATAACCAAATTCTTATTTTTCACTTAATTAATTGTACCAACTCCGCATACTTTGTCAAGAGGATTGCAAATATAATTATGACTATTGAAAAGACAGTAAACATAAGGTAAAGTTAAAATATTAGTAATAATCACTGATATAATTTATGACCTCGAAGGAAACGCTTGCTACATTGATACTTGAAAGATCATTGAGAGAAAAATGTGGAGTAGTCGGATTATATTTACCCTCAGCAAGTAGAGAAACCCAATTGAGTATCGCCATAAAAGCAGAAATTGGAGTATGGCACAGAGGACAACAAGGAGCAGGCCTAACGGTAAAAGATAATAATGGTCTTAAAACCCATCACGGCACCGGAGGACCAGAGCAGACATTCTCACCAACTGCTGTTGATTATCTTAATAATGGAGACGCTCCAATCTGGATAGCAGGCCAAACACGATACGGATCAATGGGGAGCTGGGAGAAGATTAATCTTCAGCCTATGACATCATATTCTTCCAACAATGAACCCATAACAGTTGCTCATAACGGACAATTTACTGCAATTGAAAAAATGAAAGAAGATGTTGGCGAACCTATTCCCGATGGTACAAGCGATACCTACATATTCTCAAAGCTGCTTGCAAAAGCACAAGGAGCGTCATGGGATGAAAAAATAACCTCAACACTTGAAAAAGTCAGCGGCGCTTATAGTTTGATTATTGGTGCTGGAGATGCTTTATATCTTGTCCGTGATCCACAAGGAATAAGACCGCTTGTGCTTGGAAAAATCAATGATGGGTTTATAGCTGCTTCCGAAACACACGCTCTTGACAAAGTAGGCGCATCTGTTATTAGGGAAATAAAACGAGGAGAAATTCTAAAAATAGATAGAGACGGATTAAAAACTATTAAAGAAGGTATAGATGGACCTGGAAATTTTTGTGATTTTGAATGGGATTATTTTTCCAGACCTGATTCTTTGTATCCAACAAGTCCTCAAGACTCATCCAGTCCAGAACAATGGAAATCTGTCTATGAATTTAGGGAGGAATGCGGAAGAGCTCTGGCAAAAGAACACCCAATTTTCAATGCCTCTTTTGCAATTGGAATACCTGATTCTGGCGTTCCTGTTTCAATAGGATACGCCAACGCGTTAGGCATACCTTATAGGCAGCTTATCTTAAGAGACCATTACGATCCCAATGGAAAAAATAGATTATTCCAAACTGACTATGATATAGAAGGAATACAGCAAAGAGTAAGCGGAAAATTATCTACTATTCCTAATTCTAGAATTTGGAAAGGTGCTAGGGTAGTTCTAGGTGATGATTCCATCGTTAGAAGCGATACCTCTAAAGAAATAACTAGAATGGTATGGGACGCAGGCGCAAAAGAAGTCCATTGGATCATTGGTTTTCCTCAAATAACGCACCCATGTCATCTCGGAGTAAGCATGAGAACCAAGGAAGAATTAATTGCATGGAGAAATAACAGCGATCCAAGAAAGATTGCTGAAGAAATAGGCGCTACAAGCGTAAATTATATAAGTCATGAAGGATTTATAAAAGCAAGACTAAAATCAGGAAAAGAACTATTTCTACCCCAAAATAAAAAGGAAATTTTTCTGGCAAATGGAGGATGTGGAGGATGCTTAACAGGATTTTATCCTGTAAACCAGGATGGAATTATATATGATAGGAATAAATCTAGGCCAGTTTCTGCGTAATTAATGAGCCTAGATTTTCTATTTTCACTCTTTCCTGCTTCATTGAATCGCGGTCGCGGACAGTTACTGTTTTATCTTCAAGACTTTGGAAATCAATAGTTATGCAAAATGGAGTGCCGATTTCGTCCTGCGCGTAATAACGCTTTCCGATGTTGCCGCGGTCGTCTAAAGTTATCATGCCATTAATATGCTTCTTTAAATCACGGTATACATCTTTTGCCATTTTTACAAGAGGCAATTTATTCGCAAGCAATGGAAAAACCGCAACTTTAACAGGAGCAAGCTTTGGATGAAGTTTCAAAACAACCCGATTTCCCGAAGGTCCTGAGCTTGTCGAAGGATCATCTTCCCGATAGGCGTCGCAAAGAATCATCAAAAGCATTCTGTTAATGCCAACTGCCGGCTCAATGACATGGGGTACAACTTTCTTGCCGGTTTCCGGATCCGTAATAGACAAGTCTTTGTTTGCAAACTTTGCGTGCTGTCTTAAATCATAATCTGTTCTATAAGCCAATCCCCACAATTCCTTAAATCCAAACGGAAATTTGTATTCCAAATCCTCTGTTCTCTTGCTATAAAATGATCGTTCCTCATCACCATGCTCTCTCCAACGCAGATTTTTTTCATTAACTCCCAATTCTTTTACTACGAAGCTCCACATAGATTTCTTCCATTCATCAAAAAGTTTTTCCCAGTCAGATTTTTCAGGGTCAAAGAAATATTCAATTTCTCCCTGTTCAAACTCTAATGTCCGAAAAATTGAGTTTCCCGGAGTGATTTCATTGCGAAAACTTTTTCCAAGCTGGGCAATTCCAAAAGGAAGTCTGACTCTTGTTGAATCAACAACGTTTTGGAAATTTACAAACATGCCCTGCGCTGTTTCCCCCCTCAAATAAGCAAGACTCTGGTCTCCTTCAACAATCCCTAAATTAACCGGAAATAACAAGTTGAACTTTCTAACACCTGTCCACTTATGCTTTCCGCAATTTGGACAAACTATGCCTAAATCATTTTGAATTATTTTATCTAATGCATCCAGGCTCTTCCCTTCAACTTTTTCCTTAATGCTCCTTTTAGAATAATATTCCTCAATCACATGGTCTGCGCGAATTCTCAGCTTGCAGTTTTTACAATCAATCATTGCATCTGCAAATCCCGTGGTGTGACCAGAGGCTTTCCAAATCTCCTGGTGTGAAATAAGGCTTGCTTCAATTCCTACAATATCGTCTCTTTGATGCACAAAAGTCTTCCACCATGCGTTTTTAATGTTAGACAAAAGTTCGGTTCCGACCGGTCCGTAATCATAAGTATTGGCAACTCCTCCGTAAATCTCGCTCCCGGGATAAATAAATCCCCGCCTCTTACATAATGCGACTATTTTCTCCATCTTATTATCTGCCATAATCGTATAATAACAAAAAATACCACTGATTACCATATGGCTGGATTCGGAATGTACCTTGACTTTTGGTTATTTATATAGGATAATATTAGCCATGAAAGACAGATACGTTCTGCAAGGCCAAGACGTTCATTTATCTACCCTTGATAAGGCAAAGCGAGACTTTAAAATTGCCAGAGAAAAAGCCTTAACATGGATTGCTGTTGCTTCTGCTATAGGATTTATTACCGCGTGTCAAGATGGCCAAATTAAGGTACCGTTCCTTGACAAACCTCCTACGCCTACTTTTGTACCTAATACTCCCACTCCCGTACCGACACCTACGGAAATACCAAAACCAACGCCTGAACCAACGCCCATAAGATATCCTACAAAAACTCCAAAACCCATTTACCCATGGCAATTATTTCCAACACCCGAACCTTTTCCTACAAGAGCACCTACCCCAACTCCAACCCCGGTTCCAGCTATGCCCTTCGAACCTATCCCAACTCCGGAGTCAGCCGCGACACCAACGCCTTCTCCCTCCAGGGAACAGGACATCAAATTGAAACCTGGCGCCCCCCCAAAAGAGTGGGAAATAGAAGTTCATAATCCATTCGAAGATTCAAGAAAAAGATCAATTGACTTAGGATTTGTACTTAGCAAAGATAGAGATAGATTGGGGCTTAGCAACGAACGTAAGTCGGTAGAAACAAAAATATTTGCTCCTAAAGATTCCAAAACTAGCATTGCTGAAAACGCAAGCTTTACAGTTGAATCAGGCAAAACAATGCAAGTAAAGATTGTTGTCATAATACCTCCTGGCGCTGAACCTGGATGCTTTAGCGAAGTAAATTACGTTGTTAAAGGAGTAAATAACTCCGAGATTAGTCTTAAAATTCCCCTTACGCATGAGAACCAAAAGTTCTGCGTAGAAGAATCTGTAATAACCCAATTTGAAAGCCTATATTATGACCCAACCCCAAACGAAGAGGTCTTTGCTGGCAGGATTAATGTTAGAAACACTGCAAATGTCGGCCAGATGATCCAACTAGAAATTACCGATTGTACCTTCACGATCATTGAGAAGCAAGCTAAAAAAGGATCACAAACATCTACTCTTCTGGACAAATATACTCCACTATTACCCAATACAGCTGACGACTATGATGTTATTTTCAAGCCTAAACCGCTAAAAAAAGGGGAAACATATCCGTATCCCTACAATTGCAAAGCCTCTCCGAAGAGAGATTTTGATAAGCAAATTCCGGCGCCAAAACTCTAATCAATAAACTTTCTCAAACTATTTACTTTTTTTTCTGCTTGTGTTAACCTAAAATAGGATGATTAATAAAATCCTTCAAGCGATATACGTTTTTATATTCATATTCGCAATCGGACTTATCGTTGCAATGCATACAGTTCCTGCACCTGCTCTTGCTTTATTTAGAGTTCCTACAAATTTACGGGAAGTTGGTCCATCCCTTGGCCTAAGTTGGCCAACATCTCTTGAAGTTTATCATATATTTTTAATTTTGTTTTTTGCCGTTATTATCTTAAATGGGATTGGCCTTAATCGCTTAAATATTCCCAAATGGCGTTCGGTCTGTAAAATTTCTTCTTTCTTGGGATTATTTCTTACGTGGTCTGTACTATTGTTTTTTATGCTTCCGCTTTTGGTAAATTCCAATATAAATGCTGTGCACCTTAAAACATCATTTATTTACTCTTTATTTGCCTTTGTATTTTTAAACGTGAATCTTCTAACCTTCGCTGTTGCTCAAAAAGAGGGGAAGCAAACGTTTGGTCCTTAATTTTTTCTCCAAAATGTTCTCTATAAAAATAATCTTATCCTCAACTTTGTGATTACTTGGTAAAAAACCCAAAAAGGTTAAGAAATTATCCTCAAAATTTTCTACAATAGATTTGTTCTCGATGGAACTTTCTAATTGAGAAAAAGTATTCCTTACAAGAAAAAATATTTTTCTATTCTCCTGATTATCAGCGCAAAGACCATCAATTAACTCACAAATATAATAAGCAAAACCAATTTTTTTAAGAGATTTTTTAATTGGTAAAAATTCTTCCTGTGCTTGTGCTTCGGTAACTATAGGCATTGATGCTTTATAACTTTTGTAAAGAGTAAGAATTGACAGATTTAAAAGCTCAATGTGGGAAGATCTGCGGCTCGTAATGCGTCTTACTCCCGGCGCTCTGACTTGAATTTTTCCAAAATTTTTAGTCAATACAGTCAAGACCCTATCTGCTTCCCCAAAATTTCTTCTTTTTACGACAATTGCTTCTGTTTTGTAAGATCTGGTCATTACAATTTAATCTTAATCTCCTTATCCGTTAGCAACGGAAACTTTTCGACCTCTTTTCCTCTAACAGTAATCGTGTAGTTATTGTTATCTGTTCCAGGCTGTTTTTGTATCAAAAGAGGAAGAGGTGATGCTTTGTCCAACTTAAACGGTAAACGATAAGAAATATTAAAAGTCGCAGAGCCTTTTGGCCTGACTGTTAAGAAGCCTTCAAATACTGTTTTTCCCAATTCCTCATATGATTCCATCTTCACCTCTGATCCCTTGCTATCCAAGATTTTACTCCCAAGAGGCACATAAATTCTAATCCAATTCCGCAATACCGCATTTATACAAAGGTTACCCCGCTCTAAATTGCAATCGGACGGAGCGTGAGGATTGTTATAATTTACAGTCAACTTCTTAGTAATTGTTCCGTCGCTTGAAACGTCATAATCAACCGTTACTGATTCCGAAACAAACAGGTTGGATTTTGCTCCGCCGAAATTTGCCTCGTTTATATGCAAGTAATCTCCCTCGTATGGTTTTATTCTTCCCGCGGCATTCAGAGCCTCTATTCCATCTTGAGCGTCTTTATTATAAAGATAAGCCAATACGTGTTTCTCCGAAACTTTTGCAAACAAATCCTGGAACAAAGGACCCCAATACAGTTTTGGCGAGGACTTCAGCGCTTTTTCCATAATAGCGTATAAAAGAGATCCTAAGATATCTTTTCTTTGGGCCTGAACAGACGCAAGAGAAGTTATTCTTAGATCAAGGCTTTTGGGCGTACTAACAAGTTCCTCAAGCCTGTAAATAACCTGCGGACAATCGCATCTTGGGTCGTTGTCGGTTGTAAACTTTATACCACCGGCGTATATTTCGTTATCTAATATTTTTATTGTTGAAACAAGCATATGGGTATCAATAGCAATAATCCCGTCCACATCTATTTTTCCCGGCGCCTTATTGTACAAAGTATTAAATGTTTTCATTGATTCTATAAAATCCGGAGAAAGGTTTGTGTCCCGCAAATGCAGCACATTTACTAGTGGAAGATATTTAAGAATCGGCGCTGGAGCCTTTGGCTTTTGAGATATTGCATTATCAAGCATATAAATATCGTCAGATCTGTCAACGTGAACAATGCCTTTGTCTATCCGAAAAACTGCGTATGCTGTAATAAATCCGCCTGTTGGACGCAATTCGTTGTCGTTTTGAAAAAGAACTAAGTATTTTTTTTCTTTCGGGTCTCCCAAAAGGGAAGGCAATGTCTTGATAAACGGCCTTGCCTGTTCTACTACTAAAACTCCCTCATCCGCCAACTTCTGAACATTAATTAACTCGCTTTTTAACTTTCCCAAACCAAAAAGGGACGGATAATGATTGGCGTCAACTTTGTCAATTTCGTCCCGAGCCGAAATTAAGGATTTTGAGATTTCATCGATACTGGGAGTAATCTTTCCCATGGTTAATACTGCTGTTTGAATTCTTTGCTCGGCAGTACCCATTACAAAACTACCTTTTCCTTTTAAACCCAATAGGTCCGTATAGGGCGTCAGCGCAGAAAGAAGCTCTGTCGCAGCATCTAATCCGTGTGTCCCAGCTTGGGTTAAATGCTCTGCGTCATTGTAATAATTATTAAGTAACGGAATAAAACGAACAAAGGATAATGTTTTTAAGCTATCTTGAGTATCTTTTAATTCTTTCTTTGTTTTTTCAACTTCTATTGAGGCTTCTTCAATATTTTGTTTTTTGACTGCATCCCAAACCTTTTTTGCCGCAACCATGGTTTTTTGAGCATGGGCATAAATCCCTTGCGCTGGCAAAACAATTGTAAATATTGAAATTACTGACAAAACTACAAGAACACATAATATTATAATGCCAACCTTTATTGTTTTCTTTTTGTTAGTATTATTCGTAACTGGTTTTTCCGCTTTCGCGTCTAACTCAATCTTCTTAAATCCATCCATACATTTTATAGTATCTTGAAATAGCTATCAATGTCAACCCCTACAGAGCGCCGCGGCCTGTGATCATAGCCCATGGAGTCTTGGCAATAATCCACAAATCATATGGTATAGATCTTCTGCTCACATACGAAGCATCCATTTCAATACGCTTATCAAAATTAATTTCGCTCCTTCCTGAAACCTGCCAAAAACCGGTTAATCCCGGCTTAACCGATAACACAACTTTAACCGAGTCCGCAGTCTGTGGATATTTGCGCTGCTGTTCTCTAAGCTCATCCGGATAATACGCCCTGGGCCCGACAACGCTCATCTCGCCTTTTAAGATGTTAAGAAGCTGGGGAATCTCATCCAAAGAATGCTTACGGATAAATCGCCCGACTTTTGTAATTCTCGGATCGTTTTTTAACTTATAACTTCCCTTCTTATATGTATCGTAAAGTTTTGAATATTTTGGATTTCCTCGCAATATCTCATGAGCATTCTCAACCATCGATCGGAATTTATGCATCTTAAAAAGTTTTCCGTTTTTTCCAACTCTCTCCGGCGTATCTGCCAGGATTGGGCCTTTTGAATCGAGCTTTATTGCAATTATTATCAAAATAATAATAGGAGAAAAAAATATAAGCAAGAAGACGGAAAGAATAATGTCAATTAATCTTTCTGTAACCTGATAGTATATATTTCTATGTAAGGTGTTCATTAGATGTACCGCTCAAGCTTTCAACCAATTTTTTTATTTTGGGGACAGAAGTTTTTGGACAAACCAATACGACATCATCCGTATTAACCACTAACATCTCGTTAAGATCAATTCCTACGGTTAACTGATCCGTATAATTAAATACCAAAGAATCCTTTGAATCTTCAAGCAAAATTTTTCCTTTTGTCACATTTTCAGCTGTTGATACTTCTAACGCTTCCTTTAACGCTTCCCATGCTCCTACATCGCTCCAGCCAAGATCTGCGGCTATGACAGATACATGTTTTGTATCTATTTTCTCCAAAACTGCATTGTCAAAACTAATCTTTTCAAGCGTTGGATATACAGCATCTACGACCTTATCAAAATCTTTCGTGCCTATAGAATCCTGGATTTTTGCAAGCCCCTTCCACAGAAGGGGTGCAAATGTTTTAAATTGGGAAAGCAGGAATTTTGGTGTTGTGACAAAATATCCCGGATTCCAGGAAAAATTTTGATTATTCAAAAATCCTTCCGCCTGCTCAAGAGTAGGTCTATAAATCAATCGTTTAAACCTAAAAACTTTTGTTCCTTTTACCTCCTGTATTTCCTCCCCGAATTCTATCCACCCTAAATTCTGATTAGCAAATCTGGCCCGTTGTCCTATTAATATTAGCGAGTTGTTATTTTTTTTGACTAGTTCTTGGGCAAAATGCAACACCTCACGAAAGCGTCTAACTTTTTTAACAAAATGGTCACTCCAAAGAATTGCAACAGGAGAGTCAGGATCCTCTTTTCCTATAATAGACAATGCCATGCCAACAGCCGGCCCTACATCCCGCGCAGCCGGTTCAAAAATAAAGTTATTGATAGGAATTTGTGGAAGCTGCTCCTTTATAGCATCTTCGTATCTTTTTCCCGTAGCAATATAAATATCAGAATATGCAAAGTCCGGACGAAGTCTTTCTACCGCAAGCTGGAGAGTGGACTTATCTCCTAATATTTTCTCAAACTGCTTTGGGCTATTTTTTCTAGATAATGGCCAAAGTCTGGTTCCTACTCCTCCGGCAAAAATAATAAACTTCATAGTTTCTTCTCCGTGTCATCCTGAGCAACGCGAAGGATCTCGTTCATAAATTGTTTTTTAAACTTTTCAAAACTAAACTTTTGGGAATTTTCAATACAATCTTTATAGTTAAACCTCAAACCATCAAACTTCTTTATTGCTTTTTCTAAACTATCTGCGCTTTGCTCATCGAAAAATATTCCGGTTTTCCCTTCGACAATAGTCTCCAACGCCCCGCCTCCTTTAAAAGCAATAACAGGCTTGCCAAAACTTTGCGCTTCCAATACAGTTAACCCAAAATCTTCAATCCCCGGAAAAATTAAAGCGCGACAACCCCTATAATACCTTACTAACTCCCTTTCGGTCAAGTAACCTAAAAACTCTATATTGGGGTTGGCAATCGATCTTAATTTGTTCTCCTCCGAACCAGTACCCGCAATTTTTAGCTGTAGCTTGAGCTTATTAAACGCCCTAA
>MFNZ01000007.1:21322-30493 GCA_001782195.1 Candidatus Levybacteria bacterium RIFCSPHIGHO2_02_FULL_37_13 | reverse complement strand
TCTTGGAAACTCCTTTTGTCGGCGAACCAAGACATGTTAGAAGAATTATTAAGATTAAAAAAATAGAACATGAGACTTATTAAAAACTTTGAAAATCTTGCGAAAAATGATGAACGGAAAATTTGTTTGGAGATTATAGAAGCAGGACTGTCCTCTATTCAACCTCAAAAAATAATACAAGAAAATATTTCTCTTAAAAATAACATTCTAACAATTCAGCAACAAAAAATTAATTTACATGATTTTAAAAGAATTTTTCTTTTGGGTTTTGGCAAAGGATCAGCCGGACTTTCAAAATACATTGAAGAAATATTGGGAAATAATTTAAATCAAGGCTTTGTTATCGATCTTGAACCTCAAGCGTTTTCAAAAATAGAATTTACAAAAGGATCCCACCCATTACCATCACAACAAAATCTAACCTTCACGCAAAAAGCAATTCAGCAATTTAGCAACCTGCCTCGCCTAACGACGGTCAAGGCGGGTTTAACAATTAAAGACTTGGTTATCGTAGTTATTGCCGGCGGAGGATCAGCTTTGTTTGAAGATCCTTACAAAATAAGTTTGGATAAATTGATTGAGGTAAATAAAGCACTGTTAAGATCCGGAGCAAATATTTCCGAAATGAATATCGTAAGAAAGCATTTGTCAAAAGTAAAAGGAGGAGGTTTGGTAAAATTATTATACCCAAGCACAATAATAAGTCTAATTGCTTCTGATGTTCCCGGAAATAATCTTTCCGTAATCGCTTCAGGCCCAACAGTTAAAGACCCAAGCAGCAAAGAAAACGCCTTTGAAATTCTCAAAAAATACAATCTCCGGGAAAGCTTAGGACTTTCGAATGAAGATTTTTTAGAAACGCCAAAAGAAGATAAGTATTTTGAAAACGTCAAAAACATTCTTATCCTAAGCAGTTTGGTCCCCATTGTCTCTATGCAAAAAAAAGCAAAAGAATTGGGATTTAACGCAATTATTTATTCCGACAAATTACAAGGGGAAGCAAAATTTGTTGGAAAAGAATTAATTGACGCAACACCTCCTCATCATATACTTCTTGCAGCCGGGGAAACAACAGTAAAAGTTAAAGGAAAAGGAGAGGGCGGAAGGAATCAGGAGCTTGTTTTAAATTCTCTTGAATATCTTGAAGATAAAACATTAATTGCTTCTTTCGACTCCGATGGATGGGACAATTCGCCTTTTGCAGGCGCGATCGCGGACTTCAAAACTATTGAGATGGCTAAAAAACACAAACTCAATCCCCAAAAATTCTTAGACACCAATAATAGTTTTGCATTTTTCCAAAATTTGGGAGATGGAATAATCACCAACCGCCTCCCCTCCAACATTTCGGATTTGATGATAGTTATAAAAAACTGATTATTGAAACCAAAGCGGAAAGAGTGTTAAGATAAGTAAATGATTGATGCATTGCATGAGGAAAAATTAAAGGATTTAGAACTTAAGGCAAATCAAATCAGACAATTAATAATAGAAATGCTTGTAGAAGCCAAATCCGGACACTCCGCAGGCCCTTTGGGAATGGCGGATATTTTTACCGCATTTTATTTTCATATCTTAAACCACGACCCCAAAAATCCTGCTTGGGAAGACAGAGATAGATTAGTTTTATCCAATGGCCATATTTGTCCTGTCAGATACGCGGCGATGAGCCTGTCCGGATATTTCCCGCTTGAAGAGTTGAAAACGTTAAGAAAACTTAATACCCGTCTTCAAGGCCACCCGCACCGAAGCTCTCTGCCCGGATTGGAAACAACTTCCGGTCCTTTGGGCGAAGGAATCTCCCAGGCAATTGGTATCGCATTGGCAGCAAAACTGGACAATAAAAAATATCATGTCTATTGCATTGCCTCTGATGGCGAACAACAAGAAGGAAATACATGGGAAGCGGTTATGTTTGCGGCAAAATATAAAATTAATAATTTAACCCTGATTATCGATAGAAATAATATTCAGATTGATGGATTCACAGAAGATGTTATGCCGCTTGAGCCGTTTAGGGAAAAATATGAAGCGTTTAACTGGGAGGTTTTGGAAGTTGATGGAAACAATATCCAAACATTCGTTGATGCAATACGGGAAGCACGCGCTATTACTGAAAAACCAACTGTTATCATAGCCCACACAATTCCGGGAAAAGGCGTTGATTTTATGGAAAATAGATTTGAATGGCACGGAGCTCCTCCCGATACATCCGAAATAAAAGGCGCTCCAAAAAAAGGAGAACAGGCAAAAAAAGCACTCGAAGAATTAAAAACATTGCAGGAGAAAATAGTATCGGAACACAAGTAGAAAATTTTCAATTCGAAATTTGAAATTTTCAATCAAATCTAAATATTAAATGTTTAAAAATTTAAAATTAAATCATTTAAAATTCAATGAAAATTAAAAATTGAAAACTTAAAATTTGTATGCTTAATCCTGACTTAAAACTTAATCCTAAATTATTTGATGCGGATGTTGAACAAAGATCAACTCGTGAGGGCTATGGGGATGGCTTGGTTGAGCTTGGTGATAAGAATCCAAATGTTGTTGCGCTTACCGCTGACCTTTCCGAATCAACAAAAGCAAATAAATTCCAGGAAAAATATCCCAATAGATTTTTTGAATGCGGAGTGGCTGAACAAAATATGGCAGCAATTTCTGCGGGACTTGGAGTAACCGGAAAAATCCCTTTTATGTCTTCCTATGCCACATTTTCTCCCGGCAAAAATTGGGAAACAATCCGGACAACTATTGTCTATAATAATTCCAACGTAAAAATTGCAGGACACCATGCGGGTATTATGACAGGAGCTGACGGCGCGACTCACCAGGCAACAGAAGACATTGCCATAACGAGGTCTTGGCCATGGGTAAAAGTGATTGTCCCTTGCGACGCAATTGAGGGGAAAAAAGCAACTATAGCAGCGGCTTCCATTGATGGCCCGGTTTATCTAAGATTTAGCCGGGACAAAACTCCTGTTATGACAAGCACCGAAACTCCGTTTGAAATAGAAAAAAGTCTAATCTTCTGGACATCTAATAATCCTGTTGCGACTATTTTTTCTACCGGCTATATGACCCACTACGCTCTTTTGGCGGCAAAAGAATTAGAACAGGAAAACATACAAGTGCTTGTTGTTAATGTAGCAACGATTAAACCAATGGATACCGAAACTATTTTATCCGTTATCCAAAAAACAAATGCGGGAGTAACGGTTGAAGACCATCAAGTTGCCGGCGGTTTAGGAGGAGCAATCGCGGAATTTTTGGCAAAAACAAAACCAACCCCAATAGAATTTATCGGATTGCAGGATACATTCGCCGAATCAGGAACACCAAAAGAATTAATTGAGAAATACGGAATGGGAACAAAAGCAATAAAAGAAGCAGTAAGGAAAGTAATAGGAAGAAAATAAAAATCCACTGGATAATTTTCAATTTGAAATTCGAAATTTGAAATGAAAATTTAAATTTTAATTATTGAAAATTCAATGAAAATTAAAAATTGAAAATTTTAAATTATGGATAACAATTTAATCCAAAAACTAAAACAAGTCATCAAAGGCGATATTTTGACCGACGACCAAACCCTCACAACCTACAGTCACGACGCAAGCCTTTTCGAAGTAAAACCTCAAGTTGTTATATTTCCAAAAAACGAAGAAGACGTAAAGGCTTTGGTAAAATTTGCTGCGGAAAACAAGAAAGACAATCCCACTCTTTCTTTAACAGCCAGATCAGGCGGAACAGACATGTCCGGCGGATCTATAAATGACTCAATCATAGTTGCGTTTGAAAAATATTTCAACCACACTCCCACAATAAACAATAATATTGCAACTACCGAAGCCGGCGTTTATTATCGTGATTTTGAAAAAGAAACACTAAAGCACAATCTTATATTTCCCTCCTATCCCGCGAGTAGAGAAATCTGCGCTATGGGAGGAATAGTAAATAATAATTCCGGCGGAGAAAAATCATTGCAGTATGGCAAAACAGAAAAATACGTCAAGCGGATGAAAGTAGTTTTGTCTGACGGAAATATTTACGAACTATGTCCTTTATCGCAAAACCAACTTGAAAAGAAAATGAAATTAAAAACATTCGAAGGAGACATATATAAAAAAATGCATAAACTAATTACTGACAATTATGACGAAATTATGAAAGCAAAACCTCAAGTATCTAAAAACTCCGCCGGTTATTTTCTGTGGAATGTATATGATAAAGATAAAAAAACTTTTGATCTAACACAACTATTTGTAGGCAGTCAGGGAACATTGGGATTTGTTCTTGAAGCGGATATTGAGCTTGTTCCTATTCATAAGCATCGCGAAATGATGATAATTTTTTTGCATGATCTCTCTAACTTGGATCAAATTGTTAAAGAAGCGCTATCTTTAAATCCTGAAAGCTTTGAAGCATACGATGACAGTACGTTAAAATTAGCTCTTAGATTTTTCCCCGAATTTGCAAAACTTTTAGGAACAAAGGGCATTATCCAAACAGCATTTGATTTTCTTCCGGAATTTCTTATGATTGTTTTTGGAGGCTTGCCAAAACTCGTTTTGCAAGTTGACTTTACAGGAAACGATCCGGACGAACTAAAGCAAAAAATCAAAAATTTAAAAGAAAAATTAAAGCCTCTTCATCCCAAAATAAGAATTGCTATAGAAAAACAAGAGGAAAAGTATTGGGCAATAAGACGGGAAAGTTTTAATCTTCTTCGCAAGAAAATCCGCAACAAACATACCGCTCCTTTTATTGATGATTTTTCCGTAAAACCAGAGTATCTTTCGAAAGTATTACCTCAAGTAACTAAGCTTATTAAAAAATATAAAGAATTTATTTTTACAATCGCAGGTCATGTAGGAGATGGAAATTTTCATATTATCCCATTAATTGACATTACAGACCCTAAAGTCCGGAAAGATATTCCTATTCTTGCGAAAGAAGTCTATAGTCTCATCCACGAATATCATGGATCCATTACGGGTGAGCACAATGACGGATTAATCAGAACTCCATATCTTAAACAAATGTATGGGGAAAAAATTACTTCTCTTTTTGAACAAACAAAACAGATCTTTGATCCGGACAAAATCTTTAATCCCCGCAAAAAAGTATACGGAGACTTAGATTACGCAATGAATCACATCAGGCAAAATTGGTAAAAAACCCACCATTGACTTAACTGTTAAAAAGTTGTAAAAATAGTAGATATAAATTTTAGATCGAAGGGGGGTGAAAACTATAATGCAAAATCAAGCCGGCGCGATAGCGCATTTAAAAACACATCAAACATATCCTGCTACCAAAGTAGAACTCGTTGCGGCATGCAATAATCTTTCAGATTTTTCAGATGAGGACAAAAAATCGTTCTCCGAGAAACTTCCGGAAGGCTCATACAATTCAGCTGAAGATGTCATGAAAGCCTTAGGTATGCAGGAACAACCTGCTCAACCACAACAACCATCGTAAAATTAAAACCCTGGGAGTCAAATCCCAGGGTTTTTTTGAAAAAAAACTCTTTTATCCAAACTATGGATTAAGAGAGTTTGATGGCGCGGCAACCACTACGTCAACGTTTGATACCGCGTTACCTGTTAAGACATCCACTGTTCCGCCGGTATTATTTTTGGCTTTATTCCTACCTGTCCTTGCTTTTGAAAGCACTCCGGTAAGAACTTCTGTTCTATTTCTCTGTTTTACCTCAGAAGATTTTATCTTCTTAAGTGTTACAGAATTGTTTGATCCCTCACCATTGCCGGAGATCAAAGCTGTTTGTTCTGCCGGTTGAGAATCACAACCATCGCATGTGCAGCAGCATGGATTGGAAGCTGTATTGGAACTTCCTTCAACAGACACTCCTACTGTTGAAGTAGCGTTTCCGGTATCGATAGTAACATCGCCTCCGTTATTTCCATTTGCTTTATTCCCGCCTGTACTAGCCGATGATTCAATCTCGGTTAGAACTCCCGTGCTGTTTTTCTGGTAAACATTGCAATTGGATTTGTTTTTAATATAAATTGTGTTTGTAGATCCAGCGCCGTTTCCAGAAATCTCTGCAACATAGTCTGCGAATGCAGCAGTTGCCATAGATGATAAAAGCAATGAAGCAGTTACAATTCCCGCCCCAACTTTGTATATCGTTTTGTTTCCGCCAAAGGCGGATTTCATTTCGTTCAACATCTTTTAATCACCTCCCTTCCCCCGCCACCAGCGTTCTTTAAAACTTTACTGACCCAAGTCTTGATGACCGATAAACGTAAACGTTTCGGTAATTGACTTTCCTTGATATGTATCATCTGTACCCTCATCCAATTCGAAGGTCATACATAGATACTTAGTCGCACCTGCTGCTATATCAGAACTTGGTAAATCAAAGTCCGCTGAATTCAACGCAGCCAGAGTCGTAAAGCTACTGCTCACATCGACCGGATCATCATCACAAGTTGAAACAGTATCAATTTCAGCAGATGTTATATTTAACTTTTCTGCCAGGTCAGGTGTGCTTGACACTGTCTCTGTGGCACCCAAGTTGACTTCTGCAATATCAATGGATCCATCATTGTGCATAGATATAAATCCTGAAGTAGTTTCTCCTGGAGCCATTGAACTGTCACCAAACGACGCGTCAATTGTAGCCGCCGGTGTTGTATCGTCAACGTCGTCCAGTAAAAGTGTAAGTGTACCGGTACCAAAAACATTATCTGTACTTGTTCCGGCACTACTAAAGAATGCAAATGTGGCACCGCCCAAAAGGGCTAACGACGCCAAGATGGACATTGCGCTTAATGCTATTTTTTTATTTAACATATTTTTTCACCCCCTTTCATATCTCGCAACTCGTTTCGCTTTCCGCATCACAAGTGTCTGTTCCACTATTTCCATTGGCAGAGTCAATTCCCGAATTTCCAATTAACGTATCGTTGCCATTCCCTCCCCGCAATGTATCAGCCGCATCTCCTCCTTCAAGAAAATCATTTTGATTTCCTCCATCAAGTGAATCCGCATCCTCATTTCCAATTAAATGATCTTCTCCATTTTGTCCCTTTAATGAATCTGCGCCTTTTCCGCCAACTATAAAATCATTCCCATTATTACCATTTATAGAATCAGCGCCGTCTTCACCAAATATTGAATCGTTTCCATTGTTTCCATTTATTGAATCCGCGCCATCCCCGCCTAAAATACAATCATCTCCTCCATTGCCATTAATTTTGTCCGCTCCTTCAAGTCCCATAATTAGATCATTGCCAGGAGTACCGGTTAAGGTTTCTGCATTTGATGTTCCAATAATTGCATTGGGCAGAAGATCGATTTGATCGCAAGAATCAGGAAGTTCAATTGAAAGCCCAATTTGAAGATCAAAAATTATTGTTTGATTTTGGAACAGGTTTCCAGCAGATGAATCAAAAGTAACAATGAAATCATAATCAGTATTTGCGCCCGCGGAAAGGTCTGAAAGAAAAATTCCGTTTGGACCGGCTGAATCTGTGAAGAATTGGGCTAGAGTGTCTGAATAACGAATGGTAAGTCCTTCTTTAATTTCAATGTCCATAACAGATGCTAAATTTCCCGGATCAGATGTCAGGATACCCCGAACTCCAACCGGACGAGAAGACACAGCGCCATTTGCTACATTTACAGTTTTGGTTTTTGTAAATCCAGGAGCTATGTTTGTCTCATTAAACAAAGGGTCTGTTTCCCAAAGAACTGTTAAATCCCCAATCGCGTAAGCAGTAGGAATGTTTTTAAAAACATTCCTATTCCCGTAAAACACAAGTCCTACTAATGCTGCCAAAATAAATATAAATAAAACCCGTTTTCTCATACTGTTAAATTGTCATTGCGAGGCTACGAAGTAGCCGTGGCAATCCCATCGAGATTGCTTCGCTGATGCTCGCAATGACAGGAAAAAATAAATTGTTAATCCAAAAATTCCGTTTTTCATGGTATTTCCGCTGTACTTGTGCTATTTTGCGGTTGCGATAATGTCCTTAAAATAAAATCTGTCGAATTGTTGCCCGCATCAAATCCATTTCCTTTTGAAACGTCTGCCCCCGAAGTCATTGAAGTCGCGTCTGAACTTGATAAAGCTTTTCTTTCAAGACTTTGGTCATCCCCAGGATTTACTGCCGTCGTCCCCTCAGTAAGTGGTGTTCCTCCCGGAGAACCCCACCCCACAGCATCAATAATTGTCCCTGTATTCAAATCTCCATTTCTTAAAGCAATACTATTGGAAGCTGCTATATTGTCGACCGTTGAGACATCAGCGCCAACTTGAACATCAAATCCACCAGCAGAGCTTGCCCAAAGATAAAAGCCATGCGCAGGTATTATGTCCAATGACGTAAAAGAAGTAATATTGTCATCCGTTACGCCACTGCTTGTCCTTTTTACGAGCCTGAATGGATCAAGGTTTACAGCACTTGATGTCGGATTGTAAAATTCAACAAAATCACTGGTAGTTGCGCCGGAAGTAGCAATCTGTACCTCGCTAATTACAATATGATCTGCAATGCCTGATAGATCCGGTGTTGGAGTTGGGGTTGGGGTTGTGGAGGGGAAAACTTCTGCAGCGGTGAAAATGTTGTTAGCGCTGATCCCGGAATCACCATAGAATGCAAAAGTGCTTTCGAATACAAAAATCGTCATAAAAATTGGCAAAAGAACTTTCAGACTCGTCATGCTTGCAGATGAAGGAATTTGGAGATGTAAAACTTTCTTTTGTTTGCGGATTTCCTTATAGATTGACCTTAACTCCAAGAGAATCACGAGAACTGCCGGCAAAATAACCAAGAGCGGAAAGCCTATGTTTGATTTTGTAAAAGCCAAAATACGCCCCACAAATGGCAATGTAAAAAAAGTTTTTCCCAAAACATTTTGCTCGTTTACCAGCCAACCATCAACATCATCGTTTGCATCTCCTTTTGTCTTGTAAAAAACTTCTCCTCCTTTTACTTCGGAACTAATTATTCTGTGAGTTATGATAGTTTTTGGATCATTTTGTGAATGAAAAGCAATAACATCGCCCTTATTATATATAAGAGTAGAAACGATTGGAGAAACGAATTCGCGGCTTGCACGGATTACCACAATTGAGCCGACATCAATCGCGGGACTCATGGACCCTGAGCGGACAATAAGCGCTTGATTTCCAAA
>MFNZ01000007.1:18946-21310 GCA_001782195.1 Candidatus Levybacteria bacterium RIFCSPHIGHO2_02_FULL_37_13 | reverse complement strand
CAAAATTTTTTATACCCTCGGGCTCTCCGAGCCGGCGGCTCTTCTCTAAACCTCAAGGTTCTCCGAGCCGGAGGCCCTGGGAGGCGCCTCGAATGATGGCAGCCTCCCTTTGTTCTCACCCAACCACTTTGTGGTTATTCTTCCGGAACTTCACACTCGAAGTCATCGTTGTTTCGAGATTGTTCCGCGTAGAAGGATACGTTTCCTACAACGCCGTCTGTTTGCGACTCGTTGCCTACTTCAGACCCCTCGCACGTTACTCCCGCACCGCGCTCATCTGGAGTTCTGTTGTCTTCTTCACCGTCTACGTCTAAATCAGGAAGTGCTGTGCTTTCATCGGCAGTCAAATCGCCAAAGCACCATGCCTTGCCAATGAAGAATTCTTCTCCGCCGGTGATCGGCTTTCCGCCTGTTAACGATTCTTCTGTTGAGTCAGCAATCGCTACGCTAAAGCCATCCATGTCCGCAAGACTTCCGCTATTAAATACCGAATCCACTTCGTCGTCTTCCAATACATTATCTCCGTCATCTACCCACCACACAAAATTAATCTCGTCTTGCAGTTCTCCCTCATCGCTTCCGACTGTTGTATCGACTACTGCTTCCGGCTCTGTCTGACCGTTCTCGGGCGTTGCCGTAAGCTCCACATCCATACATGTCCAAGCGTCGTTATCTTCTATTACCAGATCAATCGTGTCTTCTCCCAAATCACCTGGTTTCAAATCTTCGTAGTCAAAGAACAATTGATCGTCGAGATCGCCGGCTTCCCAGCTTAGGTCTGGCTGGGGCTCCATTTCGCCATCTACCAACAGATAGCTTTCGTTGCTCACCTTCAAGTCGATTGAGCCAGCTGCGAATGTATTACCTGTTGATGTTTCTGTGTCGCTGAAGAAAGCGAAGGTTCCGCCGATTATTAGGGCAGCGGCGGCCAAAACTGTTGCTCCGCTTAGTAAAATTTTTGTATTTATTGCTTTAAACATTTTATTTTTCACCTCCCTCCGGGCCAGAGGCCCTCCGGGCCGGCGGCCTCCTTTCTAATTAATTTTGTAGTTAAAATTAGAAATCAAACCGCTTACCCGATTCAGCTTGACCTATTTTTGACTTTTTAATTCACTCATAAATTTGTTTTTCTTATCACTATGATGCTTGATACTATACTCGATCCACCTTGCTTCGTTTCTTGTCTCAAAAGTTTTGTAACCTATCAAAACAAAAGGACGCCTATACCTAGTCGAAGCAACTTTCCCTGAATTATGCAACGATAATCTTTTATCAACGTCATCTGTTTGACCATAATAGTTTTTGTTATCTTTTAAACTTTTTAACGCGTAAACGTAATACATACTTCATAGTTCGCACTTCATATTTCAGATACCGTGCAGAATGCTTTTATCGCGTCTACGTCATATCCGTCTGCATCGCTAGGAAAACCTACATCTGCCATATTGCTTACATCTGTAAGTCTGACAAAATTGGCAAAGTCCAAAACTCCCAAATCAACAGCTTCATCACGGACTGCTGATGCGGCAAGCAATGTCCATATGATGCCATCTTTGCTTGCTTCGATTTTGACCTTTTCGTCAGGATATGTCCCGCCTGTAACTTCATAGACTTGTAAGTCTAACCCAGGTCCGTTGTAAAACGGTTCATCAAACCCAAACTCTATGCTCGCAGTATTACCGCCCAATGGGAAGCCTAAGCTAAAGAATGACCCAACAGGAAATCCTACATCTGAATCCGCGCCAGACGTTTCAGGCGCGCCAAATGCTGCGCTAGGATCGCTTCTGTTAGCCAAAACTGCTGAACTGTCTTTTCGAAGACCCTGATCGTTGTTATCGAAACTGCTTGCGAAGATTGCGTCTGCTTCTTCACAGGAAATTTCGATCGGGGGCGTGGGAGTTGGGGTAATTGAAGGTGTTGTGCCATCACAAGTAAAACCCGGGTTATTTCGCGACTGAACCGCGCTAAAGCTTATATCTCCCATGAGAGAATCCGTTTGAGAGGCGTTGTCTAACGATGAACCGTCGCACAAAATTCCGGAATCAATAATAGGACTTATCCCAGACCCTTGCGCAACAGGATTTTGTGTAAGCGTTCCAAAACACCAAGCTTTACCAATATAATATGTCTGGCCTCCGGTCAAAGGATCTCCGATAATGCCGCCGACATTATTCTCTATGGAATCGGCCAAAACCATACTGCTATCCAAAACCTGCGCAGCCGACCCTGACGCGATAACACTTTCTCCTGTTTCTAAAACATTGTCCCCATCGTCTGTCCAGAAGACAAACTGAAGTAAACTGCCAAGTTCCCCATCAAGTGAATTTGTATTTCCAGGCAGGCCAGGATCGGTACACAGCGGAT
>MFNZ01000007.1:0-18938 GCA_001782195.1 Candidatus Levybacteria bacterium RIFCSPHIGHO2_02_FULL_37_13 | reverse complement strand
AGCTCCGGTTCTGTGCAATCAACATCATCGTCTTTTGTAAGCGTTAGGTCCATGCATGCCCACGCGTCGTTATCTTCGATATGAATGCTTATTGTATCTTCTCCCTCGTCCCCGGGTTTGATATCTAAAAAATTAAAGAATAATTGATCTGTTAGGTCGTTAAGATCCCATGTGGTTGCTGAAGATGTCGCGTGATTAAGATAACTTGTGTTGTCAATTTTGAGATCTATTGCTCCTGCTGCGAATGTGTTGCCGGTTGAAGTTTCCGTGTCGGAAAAGAAAGCGAAAGTTCCGCCGATTATTAAAGCGGCAGCAGCAAGTATTGTAGCACCAGAAAGTAAAACTTTTGAATTGGGCAGGCTCATATTTAATTATAGGCTAATTACTCATTCTTATTTACTAGTCCCTTTTTATTTTTCTCTGGGATACTTTGTCTTTCTAATCTATTATAGAGTTAGTCAATCTTCGGCTGTCAAGGATGACAAAATAGGAGAAATAATATCAGAAAGAATCAAAGTTATAACCAATTTATTTTTTGGTCCTTGACAATTTTGTGTCGTTGGTTATTAATATAGATATGCTAAAAAAATCCGATCCACATTCCAGCGCGCGGGCTGTAATAGCATTTTTGATAGTCGCTATCGCTTTTGTTATTTTATATGCTTTTTACGTATATAGAGATAAGATTGTTGATTCGGGCAACCTTTATCCTTTTATATTTCTTGCCTTCATAGGATCTTCACTTTTGCTTACCCTGTTATTCTTGATCAACAAACCCATTTCTGCTAAAACACCTAAAAAAAGAAAAAGATAATTCCTCCCAAATTTCTAAGTACTCTAATTTCTAATTGACCTAAACAATTCCTAATGTCAAAATGACCAAACTGGGATTTGGCGTTTGGGATTTGATTAGAAATTAGGCCAATTAGGTTAATTAGGTCAATTTTAATATTCAAATCTACTTCAATCACAGAAGATCATTGACAAGAATATCACCTAACAATTATAGTAAATATGATGACTAATTTTGATTTCTCGCCTTATAAAGGTTTGTACCTTAAAACCGCGCGCGAATATATAGTTAAAATTAAACAAAATGTACAAATACTTTCAAAAGAGCCGGAGAATATGAAAGCAGCCAATGTTGTTTATATCTCCTCGCACTCTCTGGGAAGTCAAAGCACGTTAACCAATTTTAAAAACATGGAATCGGTCTGCGCGCTAATCGAACATATTTTCCTAAAAATTAAAGAAGGAAAGTTAAAGATCTCGAAGGATCTGCTGAAAGCGTTAACAAACTCAATTACAGGTCTTACAAATTGCGTTGATTCAATAGATAAGGTGGATAAAGAAACCGATCTATCCGATATTAAAACCCAATTAAACAAACTATGAATATATTAATTGTCGAAGACGATGTTTTTTTCCAAAAGTTTTACTCGCAAAAACTTCTGGAAGCGGGCTTCACAGTAAATGTTGCAACAGACGGAGATGATGCTATTGTTAAGGCAATTAAGACCAAACCTGACCTTATTATCTTGGATATTATAATGCCCAGAAAAGACGGTTTTGAGGTTTTGGAGGATATCTCCAAAGATAAAGTGTTGAGCAAAATTCCTATCTTGGTATTTTCCACCTTAGGACAAGATAACGATGTGCAAAGAGCTCTAAAACTTGGCGCTGTCGGGTATGTAAATAAAACTTTTTTCGATTTCGGAAATCTGAAAGCCAAGATCGACGCGGCAATAGCTGCAAAAAAAGCATAGTATGCTTATAACTGAAGAGCAATTAAAATCATTAATCTTAAAAAATAAGATTCTTGATGAAAAAAAACTCGGGGAATTAGTACAGATCGCCAAAGATTCAAAAACAGATCTTGTAAGTGTTTTGGTAGAAAAAGACATTATCTCCGATGAAAACCTGGGCGTACTTACCGCTGACTTTCTAAAAATTCCATTTATTATTCTTTCTAAAATTTCTATACCTGAGGATGTTTTCCGGATTGTTCCTGAAAGAATTGCAAGAAAACAAAAGGTTGTGCCTTTCTCCCGAGACGCAAACGGCATTAAGCTTGCAATGGCAAATCCGAAAAATACGGAAATAATAGATTTGTTGACAAAAAAAACCGGAGAAAAAATAATCCCTTATATTAGCACCGAAAGAGACATCGACAACGTGCTTTATATTTACAGAAAAGATCTGCAGGAGACTTTCAATGAATTACTCGCGAAAAAGAGCGTATCCGCAACAGAACTCGTAGATTTAATCATCAATTACGCGTACGAAGATAAAGCGTCCGATGTTCATATCGAGCCGGAGGAAAAAGATACGCTGATTCGTTTCAGACTGGATGGTGTTTTGCATGACATGTTAACCCTGCCAAAGAATTTGCACGACCAGGTTGTAACCCGCATTAAAGTCTTGTCCCGACTTCGAACAGACGAACATCTAAGCCCACAGGACGGAAAGCTGCGCGTAAAACTTCCCGAGGAAGATCTTGATATCCGTGTGTCTATTGTTCCAATAGTTGAGGGAGAAAAAATTGTTTTAAGACTTTTATCTTCGCATTTCAGACAATTTTCACTTATAGACTTAGGGATATCCGAAAAAGATTTAGAAAAAGTTACCAATGGGTTTAAAAAATCTTACGGTATGGTACTTTCAACCGGCCCGACAGGATCCGGAAAAACAACATCTATTTATGCAATATTGAAAATCTTAAACACAAGAAATGTAAATATTACAACAATCGAAGACCCGGTTGAATACAGGATCGCAGGCCTTAATCAAATTCAGACCAATGTGAAGACCAATCTAACTTTCGCCTCGGGGTTGCGGTCAATTCTACGCCAGGATCCAAACATTGTTTTTGTAGGAGAAATAAGAGACTCGGAAACTGCAGGTATCGCGGTAAATGCGGCTCTTACCGGACATTTGGTTCTGTCTACCCTCCATACCAATGACGCGGCAACTGCCCTACCCCGTTTAACAGATATGAAAGTTGAACCTTTTCTAGTAGCGTCTACTGTAAATGTTATTATCGCGCAAAGACTGATAAGAAAAATCTGCGAAATGTGCAAAACTTCAGTGAATATTACGCAAAGCGAACTTGCCGCAAATATCCCAATTGAAACTATTAAAAAACATTTTGAAAATAATAAAGATATACGGATCTACAAAGGGGCCGGATGCAAAGTTTGTCATAACAGCGGATATTCCGGAAGACTAGGCTTATTTGAAGTATTGGAAATCAGTAAAGAAATTAAAAAACTAATAATTGACAAAAGTGATTCCGATGTAATAACCAGACAGGCAATCAGTGAAGGCATGACAACAATGCTGGATGATGGTTTGGAGAAGGTGAAAAAAAGCGTAACAACCCTCGAAGAAGTAATGCGCGTTACAAAGGTAGAAACACTATAAAAACTTATGAAAACACAAAATGTTTCCATATCAAACAGTGACAAAATTGCTTTTATAAGCAATCTATCCACCATGCTTGAAGCAGGTATCCCAATTCTTGAATCTATAGATTCTTTACTTGAGGGCTCCAAAGGAGGATTAAAAAAAATTTTAGAAACCTTAAGGGAAGATGTAACCCAAGGCAAACGCATACATTTTTCCTTTGCCAAATTTCCAAACGTTTTTAACAAAGTAACAGTTAATATTATAAAAGCGTCCGAAGAATCCGGAACGCTCGATGAAACGTTAAAAGACTTAAAAGATATTATCGCAAAGGAAAACGAATTTAGCGACAAAATAAAATCCGCTCTTATCTATCCATCGGTTATAGTTATAGTTTTTATAGGAGTCTTAATCGTAATTCTTACTTTTGTTATCCCAAAAATTTCTCTAGTTTTTACCAGGTTAAGAGTAGAGCTTCCACTTCCTACCAAAATACTGATATTTCTCTCGGATTTATTGTTAAAACAAACCATACCGGTCGTAGTTGGTATTATTCTTGTTTCTATAGGGATGCTTTTCTTATTTAAACGAAATAAAAGATTTTTTGTAAGTGTTTTTATTTCTCTTCCTGTAGTTTCGGGACTTGCGAAAGAAATAGATTTAACACGATTTTCCCGAAGTTTGTATTTACTTCTTAATGCCGGTATACCAATCACGGGAGCATTAGAGCTAGCACAAGACGTAGTCGTAAAGAAAGAAATTGAAAAAGCAATTATCAACTCAAGAGATGCTGTGCAATCCGGAAAGAAACTCTCGGAAGGACTAAAAGTCCAAAAGAAAAGTATCCCAAGCATAATGATTAAACTTATCGAGGCGGGAGAAAAAAGCGGGTCTTTGGAAAAATCAATGCAAGACATATCTGTATACTTTGACTACCAAGTTTCAAAAATGCTTGCGACAGCAACAGTGCTGCTTGAGCCTATTATATTGGTATTTACAGCCGTATTAATCGGCGCAATGATGATATCTGTCATTGCGCCTATTTATGGATTGATTGGCCAAGTGGGACAACGCTAAATATCAAATGATAAAATCTGCCCTACAGAAAGGTTTTACTTTACCGGAACTTCTTATCACAATAGGAATTATTTCGGTGTTGTTTGGATTTATCACGGTTAATTTGATACGAACACAACGCCAATCTTATTTAACTACAACCGTTGATACATTGGTTTCCGATCTTTACAGCCAACAAAATAAAGCGATGGTTGGCGACACCGAAGGATCCGGAGTTATTAGCGATCACGGTATATATTTTGAAACAAATAGGTACGTCCTTTTCCGCGGATCATCTTACAACCCTTCGGATACTTCTAACTTTCCTGTTAATCTGGTGCAGTTACTCACGTTTTCAAATATAACATTTCCCACATGCCCTACCTGCTACGTTTTATTTTCTAAAGGAAGCGGAGAAACAGGGCTGGTCAACGGATCAAATACGGTTACGCTTACGGACACTACAAATGGCGAGCAGAAAATAATCCAGCTTAACAAATATGGAGCGGTAACAGTACAATAGACGTATGGAAAATCCGATGTGCGAATCCTAAGTAATTGAAAATGGTTACCGGAAAATAGAAAATGGTAATAGAAAAATGAAACTAGAAAATGGATAAAAGACCAATTTCTATTCTCTACTTTCCATTACTATTTTCTAATTTCTAATAACTAATTTCTTAAGTTATCTAATTTAGAAACTCGAATGTAACATGAGTACATCAAATTTTATGAAGGGACAATCAATTATCGAACTGTTATTGGTAATTGGCTTAACAGCAATTATTTTGCCTGCTATTCTTACCGGACTTGTAGCATCCCGCAGTGGAAAAGTACAGCAAAATCTAAGACTCGAAGCGGTTGCGCTTTTAAAAGAAACGCAAGAAGCGGTAAGAAACGTTAGGGAAAAAGATTGGAACACGTTTGCTGTAAACGGAACGTTTCATCCGGAAATCGCAGTTGACAATTCGTGGAGTCTGGCTGCAAATGCAGAGACTATAAGTGGCTTTACTCGTTCTGTTGTAATAAGCGATGTGAATAGAGACGCAAGCGGAGCAATAGTTTTAACCGGAGGAACACTTGATCCCTCAACCAAAAGAGTTGTAACGACTGTCTCGTGGACAACTCCCTCTGCCTCATCTGTAACTTCAACAAGCTACATCGCCAGGCTTGATAATATAACCTATACGGAAACATTGGAAGCAGAATTTAATAATGGAACTAAAACTGGTATAACCGTGACAAATACAGCAGGCGGAGAATTCGTATTAAGTTCAGGCACAGCAGGAAGCGATTGGTGTCTACCGGCAACACCGAGCGCTTCAACTTCATTCGATTTGCCAAAAAGCGGCGTTGCAAATGCATTAACCGCAATTACAGATCAAGCTGGAGATTCTGTATTTGCAGGAACAGGAGATAATGCGTCAGGCGTTTCTTTCCAAAAAGTAAATGTAAGCACTTCCAGTCCTCCTGTCCCAAGCGGAGGGGCAACTTTCGATGGATACAAAACAAATGGTGTTTTTGGTGATTCAGGTTTTTCTTATATGGCAACAGACACTAATTCAAAAGAAATTGTAATTATTGATCTTAATCAATATAGTGATTCTCCAACTAACTCCAAATATAAAGAGGTTGGACATTTCAATGCCCCCGGAAACGGAAATGGAAACAGTATTTATGTAGTTGGGAATACGGGGTACATGACATCCGGGAATAAGTTTTATACCTTTAGTCTTTCGGCAGACAGATCCGGCTCGCAGTCTCAGCTTGGAACGGCAACTCTTGCAGGAACCGGAGATAAAATCATGGTTGTAAATAGCAAAGCATATATTGCAATAGATTCCAGCTCAACCCAACTTCAAATAATTGATGTCTCGGATCCAGCCTCTCTCCCATCCCCTGTTAATATTTCAGTAACAGGAGAGGATGGAAAAGACGTCTTCGTCAATCCTTCGGGAACGCGCGCATATCTTGCAACAGAAACATCAGCGTCGCAAAAAGAGTTTTTTATAATAAATGTTAACAGTACCGATCCGCAATATAAGCAAACCCTTGGAAGTTTTGATACCAACGGCATGAATCCAAAAGGAGTAACAGTTGTTACCAACAATAAAGCAATTGTAGTAGGCACCGGAGGGATAGAATATCAAGTAATTGATATTTCAACCGAAAGCAACCCACAATCATGCGGAGAGCTTAACATTGATACGGGAGTAAATGGCGTTGCCGGAGTACTTCAAGCAGACGGAGATGCATATTCATATATTATAACCGGAGATACAAATGCAGAGCTGAAAATTATACCGGGAGGAGCAGGTGGAGGAGGCGGATACATATCCGAAGGAATATTCGAATCACAAACTATTCCCATTCCAATTCCAACTACCAGTACTTCTTTTAATCGCTTTGAAGTAGAGGTAGGAAGACCATCTCAAGCAGATATTTATTTTCAGGTAGCTGTTGAACAAGCGGTAAACGACAGCTGTGACGGCGTCACTTTTAATTATGTTGGAACCGATGGTACTTCCAGTACGTTCTTCACAACAACTGTTACAAGCGGTCCGGAAACATTTGGCTACAGCATTCCACCGTCTATAAATCCAGGACGCTGTTTTCGATATAAAGTTTATATGTCTAGTTCTGATTCATCTCAAACGCCTACTTTTTATGATATAACAATAAACTATGCACCGTGAGAAAAATGAAAATTAGAAATTTGAAATTAGAAATTAGAAATTTGAAGAATGGATTTACCCTGATTGAGCTTCTTATCTATATGGGTCTCTTGTCAATTATTCTTGTGGTTTTGTCACAGATTTTTGGTATGGTTCTGGATGCGCAGCTTGAATCGGAATCAACATCTTCGGTCCATCGAGACGGCAGATTTATTCTTTCAAAATTAAGCTATGATATTCATAACGCCCAAACTATAGACGCCCCTGTCAATCTTGGAGATCAATCGACTAATTTACAATTAACAATAGATGGCATAAACTATACATACAGTATTTATAACGGAAACTTAGAGGTTGCAAGCGGCGTTGAAACCAACAATCTAAATAGCGGAGATACAACAGTATCCGGCTTAACTTTTACAAGGATTGGAAATAATGTAGCAAACGCCAAAAACACACTAAGGATTACATATGCTGTAACAAGCAAAATTATAAGACCAAAAGGAATGGAAACAAAAGACTTTCAAACAACAATAGGAATAAGATGAAAAATGTCAAATGTCAAATATCAAATATCAAATGTCAAGGCGGACAAGCCTTGGTTACTCTTCTTGTCTTTACGATTGTAGCGATAACTATTACTTCAGCTGCTGTTATAATCATTTTTACAAACAGCATTGGAACAAGTAAGCTTGAACAAGGGACGAATGCTTATTATTCAGCCGAAAGCGGCGCTGAGAATGCATTGCTTAGATTGCTCCGCGATCCAAATTATACCGGAGAAACATTAGCGGTTGATAATGCAAATGTTGTAATTTCGGTAGATAATACTGGGGGTACGTATACGATAACATCGGATGCAACTTTAGATAATTTCTCAAAAAGCGTTGAGGTAACAGCTACATTTGCAAATAATATATTTACTATTACGTCTTGGAAGGAGGTCTTTTTATGACCGGGATACTATACTTGGCTAAAAATAACATTGCATTATATGATGAAAAAACAAAAGGAATCTTTCGGCTAAATTTTCAACCATTAGTTGTTAAAGATTTAGAGGTTATTAATCGTGACCAGCTGAAATTAAATATTAAATCGCTTGTTGAATCCAATAAAATAATGCCTACAGCGTTAATTATGGTAGTCTCCTATAATATGTTTTTTGAGAAAGATTTCCCTCCTCTTACAAAAGAACAACAGGTAAATGAAACGCAAAAATTCTTAGATAATATACCGTTTGAGGATATCGCTTCAACAGCCATAGGAAATGAAAAAATATATAAAATCCTTGCGGCGAATGGCCACTTTATAGAAAGTATAAGAGAAGCATTTCAAGCGCTAGGATTCGCTATAAACATAGCGATACCTGCTATTGCGTTTGGAAATATCGGCGAGGAATTAAATCAAGTAACTATTAAAATAATACTTAGTAAGTATCCCACGCTAAAACAATATAACTTGTTGAAAAATGAGGCGAAAAACGAGACTAAGATAAGTTTACCTCCCTCTCAAACAGAGCCGGAAGGAGAAGCAAAAGTTGAAGAAAATAAAGAAATACCTAACAAGAAAAATTTAATTGCGATTGGAGTCTTTGTTCTTTTAATAATTATATTATCTGTTGTTGTTTTCTTTGTCTTATCTTCTCAAAATTCTTCTCCTAAAAAAACCGGCAAAGCCAATACGGGACTCATAGTAAAATTCCCTATTGACAACCATTTTTCTATATGATTACACTAATATCATGTTGAAAATAAATTCTTCAAAACTTCAAAAAGGTTTTACATTGATCGAACTTTTGGTCGTTATCGGAATCCTAGCCATCCTTCTTGCCGTTACGTTAATTGCAATCAATCCTGCCAGACAGTTCTCCCAGGCCAATAATACTCAGAGAAGAAGTGATGTAAACGCAATACTTAACGCTGTTCATCAATATATGGCAGATAATAATGGTACCCCTCCAGCAGGCATAGATACAACAGTTAGAACAATTACAGATGCCGGTGGATTAACAGATGTTGATCTTTGTGTAGCATTAGTAAGTACTTATATTGCGGATCTTCCTCTTGATCCTCAGACAGGCACAGAAGCACCTGCAAGTTCAGTATGTACAGACGCGCTGGCAAACTATGATACTCAATATACTGTTGTACAAAGCGTAGGTGATAATAGAATTACGGTAGCAGCTCCTGACGCGGAACTTGGTGAAGTAATCACCGTAACTCGCTAAATTCTTCATTGACATTTTTTCTTCATGATTTTCTATTGGTCGTCGTTCTGGCAAACGAGGTGCGTCCAAAATATCTAACATACAAGAAGCAGATTAGATTTTTCCGTCTTGAAATTAAATTTCTTTTATTGTTTACTAAATAAGATGAAAAAAATTTCACAACTATTTATAGGCATTGTTAGCTTTTTATTTTTCCTAGTTTCATTCTCCAATTTTGTTTTTGCTGCTGACTCATGGATAAATACAGGCGACTTAAATATTGGACGTTTTAGACACACAGCCACACTTTTAAATAACGGAAAAGTTTTAGTTGTAGGAGGACAAAGAAGTGGTCTTGATGTAAGACAAACAGAAATATATAACCCAACTACTGGTATATGGTCACATACTAATCTTCCACATGTTGCCCGAGAATTACACACAGCTAACTTAGTGACTATTAATAATAGTACTAGAGCAACTAATGTTTTAATAGCCGGAGGACATGTAGGCGGAACATCAACAAATAGCGCAGAGCTTTATAACCCAGACACAAGCACATGGATTTTAGCCCCTAGCATGAATTTTAAAAGAGAAGCTCATGGGTCATCTATTCTTAATGATGGAAGGGAATTAATTACAGGAGGATATAATGATTTTATATCTATTGCCTCCACAGAGATATATGATCCTATTGAAAATAAATGGAATATTAAAGCTTCTCTAAATACTGCCCGTAGAAATCATTCCCAAATAACCTTTAACGACGTTCAGGGGAATAGTAAAGTAATGGTAATTGGGGGTAGATTAGATGCCGCCAGCCCCTTAAGCTCAACAGAAATATATGATCCTTTAAGCGATACGTGGGTTGCAGGTCCGGCCATGAATTTGCCACGTACCTCATTTTCAACAGTAGTCTTACACGATGGGAGAATATTAGTGGTAGGGGGAGATGCACCTAATTTTAATACTTCGGAAGTTTATAATCCTAACGATAATTCATGGATCGTATACCCCACATCCTCTATCTTTAGGAACACTGGGGCGATAACTCTACTAGGAAGTGAGGGAGACTATAAAGTACTAGCAGCGGGCGGAGGCTCAACTACTGCTACAAATGCACAACTATTTGATCCTTCATTAAATCAATGGAGTACTACTACCTCCATGAATACTGCGCGTGGTCTTTTTACCTTGACAACCTTGAATGATGGTACTGTACTTGCTGCATCTGGACTTGCGTCAGGTGGACAAACAAGGACCAGCGAAATTTATACGCCGTCTGCTATTGATCCAACAATCACTCCCACTCCCACCCCAACTAAAACTCCGCTTATACTTATTCCCGGGATGGCGGGGTCGGAGCTTAAAACCAATCAAACGTTTACCTCGGAAATTAAAGACTGCGGAATTCTCCCTCCATTTACTTATACCATCAACGATATTGTTTGGCTGGATATAATAAAAGCAGGGACTTCTCCTTGCGATGATTATTTTGATGTTCTGAAACTAGATTTAGATGGGCAAACTCTACAGTTTCCTCAAATTGTTCTCAACGGCACTTTTGTATCGCTGGCTTATGGAGATTTCGTTGACTTTTTTGAAAGTATCGGTTATGAATTAAACGAAAATTTATTTCTATTTCCCTATGACTGGCGAAAAGATGTTTCACTAACCGCATCTCTTCTTGACCAAAAAATAAATTCCATATTAGAGCAACCGGGAGCAGAAAAAGTAGATCTTGTTGCTCACTCAATGGGAGGATTAGTGGCAAGAAATTATATACGAGATACAGAAAACGCACAGAAAGTGAGAAAATTGTTCACCCTCGGAACACCGCATTTGGGAGCAACAGAATTTATCAAAAATCTCATGTATGGCGGATGCTTGTCTACCGATCCGTTTAAGAATCCCATTTGCTTTGGGGTATCAGCAAGCGAAGTAAAAGATGTTGTTCAGAATATGATTAGCGGATTTGAACTGTCTCCCAGTCAAACTTATTTTGACTTTTATTTTGGCAGCGACAACTTACATCCCTTTCCCCTTGCAGATGTTCGGGATATAGATGCCGACGGCGTAACTGGAAAACTTAATTATTCCCAAATAAAAACTCTGTTAACCAGCTTAGATTACAATACAAGCCTTTTTGACCCAAGCGAAACTTTTCATTCCTTGGATAATAATCTGATAAATACTAGCGGCGTTGAAGTGAGTATTATCGCAGGTTCGGGCATTGCAACGCTTGGTCAGATAATTGAGAAATATAAAGTCAACTTTGCCGGTGTAAAAATTCCAAAACGGGACGAAATTGCCATCAACGGAGACCAAACAGTACCGCTTTTTAGCGCTTCCCTTTCGGACCCGAGTAATAGTCAATCTTTAGTTGGTCCTGCCGCACTTTACTATACCAATCAGAAACACGGAGCGCTTGTTGAAAACGGTCCGGCTTTGGAATTAGTCAAAAATATTCTTAATGAAGAACCTACTCTTCCCGACGGCGTTTCTCTTGAGCCCTTCAAACTAAACGGGTATCAACTTTCTGTCCACTCACCTGTTGAACTCCATGTATACGACCAACTAGGCAATCATACAGGCCCAACTATTGATGGAGATGCCGAAGCAAATATTCCAGGCAGTTCCTACGATACCCTTGATGATGCTAAATTTATCTGGCTGCCGGACGATGGAATTTACAACATAGAATTTGAGGCAACAGATGAGGGAAGTTTTGACTTCAAAATCAGAAAATTTGAAGAAGATTTAGATTCGCAAACTTTTTTTTACAAAGATGTACCATTAACAGTCTCTACTAAAGCAAGTGCCATTTTTGACACACAATCCCCTCAACCGCCAATCTTAAACCTTGATACAAACGGCGACGGCTCAGAAGATTTTCAAGTAGATCATTTCAGTATATTGGAAGGGGATGCAAATTATGACTCTACTCCTCCAAACATCTCAGTTGATGTTAGTCCGAAAACTATCTGGCCGCCAAATGGTAGAATGGTAGACGTTAATTTAACAGGCAGTATAACAGATGAAATTCCGTATGAAACAAAAATTTTAGTTGACGATGAATACGATCTGCTAGAGCCGTTCATCTTTACTGATCAGGCTCAAATTAACCAAACGGTTCAGTTGAAAGCATTCAGAAGAGAAGACGACAAGGACGGAAGGAAATATACAATCAAAGTATTGTCCACGGATTTGGCAGGAAACTCTTCGTTTGAATCTTTTGAGGTAATTGTCCCCCACGACCAGAGAGATTAGAGGACTCCGCAGGAAGTGTAAGTGGATATTTCGGACGTTGATTTATGCACATTTATAGCAAGTGGAAGCTGTTGTTTTAGCTGCATAAGACTAACATCTAAAACCGTAACCGATTTTCCATTTACAACAGAATTTAACGGATATTTAATCGCTCCAACTCCCGGACAATCACCCATATGAATATGCGCCGGCTGCACAACATTATCCGTATATCCGGTCAAATTTATTGTTACTGTTGCCATACCGCTTGTATCTTTTAGATTGGCAATACCTGATTCATTAGAATTATTCTGAGCGGAGAGTAAAACATTCATTTCGCTCTCTTCCCGATTAATTGTCGGGGACGAATAGTCACTTGTTTGCATTGACCGTGCCTGCCTGGTAGGTTTTGTAAGCACAAGAATAATAACCAGTAAGATAATCAATCCTCCACCAGCTACAATAATTAAATTTTTGTCTTTAGTCACAATATCAGTATACATAGTTGACCTTCCTTGTCAATAACCCAGAGTGTTCACCGCTTAGTGAATTTTTCGTGCCATACTACCAAAAACGGCGAGGCATTAAAGATAGAAGAGTAAGTTCCGCTAATAATACCTATTAAAAGAGTCACAACAAACCATCTAATGCTTTCTCCGCCAAATAAAAGAAGCGCAACAAGAACAAGAACAACTGTTAATGACGTATTTAACGACCTGCCTAGAGTCTCAAGAATAGATTCGTTTACTACCTTGTCAAAGGAAATACCGCTTAATCTTCTTAAATTTTCGCGGATTCTATCGAAAACCACAATCGTATCGTGAACAGAAAATCCAATAACAGTAAGAAGAGCCGTAACAAAAAGACTATCTACCTCAACGCCAAAAAAATGTCCCAATATAGAAAAAACGCCAATCACTACCAATATGTCGTGTACAAGCGCAATAATTGCGCACACACCAAAACGAAAACTGCTTGCCGGCTTTGGCACTTTACGAAACGACCATACGATATACACGACAATAAGTATTGACGCTAAAAGCACTGCTTTAATTGCGTTTTCTGTTGTCTCTTTTCCTATCGTTGGGCCGATTGTTTCAAACTGCTCCCATTTTATGTCTTTAGATTTATTGCTAAAAGCGCTTAAAAGCTGACTGTGTTGTTTTTGACTTAACGGAACTGTGCGGATAATTACCAATCTTTCTGATGTTTCTACTGTAGATGTCTTAATTTTTTCTGAATTAAAGATCTCTTTTACATCTTTTACAGTCTCATTTGAAACTTTGTTAGGATATGAAAGAGTAATTCGCGATCCGCCGGTAAAATCAATAGACAATTTAAGTCCAAACAAGAACAGAGATATTATTCCCGGAATAATTATGACTAGTGAAATTGCGAAATATAAATATTTTTTGCCGATTATATCCATACCGTTAAATTTCTAATTACTAATATCTAATTTCTAATCAATTCCCAATTTCAAAATTTAAATTTATTAGTCATTAGAAATTAGAAATTGGTCATTTATCTGTATACCATTCTCAAAAACGTCCTGGTTACAACAATTGCCGAAAACATTGAAACCAAAACTCCAATAGCCAACACCAGAGCAAATCCCCTAATTATCCCGGTACCAAATTGGTAAAGAATAAGGCTGGTTATAAGAGTTGATACGTTTGAGTCCCTGATTGATGTCCAAGCTCTCGCGAAACCAAGTTCCAATACCACTTCTTTTCTCTTACCTAATCTTTGTTCTTCTTTCATTCTCTCAAAAATTAAAATGTTTGCGTCAACCGCCATGCCAATCGACAATATAAAGCCGGCAATACCGGATAATGTTAGAGTAATACCATAAGGCGTAAGGGTGCTAATCTTAAAAATGGCCAACATAAATAAAGTATACAATAGCAAAGCAAAGCTTGCTAAAATTCCTAAACGCCCATATAAAACGCTCATAAAAATAATTATAGTAATAAGTCCCAAAAAACCTGCAAAAAAACTCTTTGTTAAAGACTCTTCTCCAAGAGTTGGGCCAATAGTCTTTTGCTCAAGAACAGACAGAGATACCGGAAGAGCTCCTGCATTCAGTTGTGTTGCAAGTTCCCTAGCCTGCTCTGTAGTAAATCCTCCTGTAATCTGTCCATTGTCCCGAATTGCTTGCTGGACAGTTGGGGCTGAAAAACACTGTTGATCAAGACATATTGCCATTTGTTTGCCTACTAATTTAGTTGTAGCTTCAAAAAACTTATCCTGGCTGCTGCTATTAACACTAAAAAGTACAACCGGTTGTCCGGTACTCTGATCGAAAGACGCCTGCGCGCTTTCTAAATCAGCTCCCGTTAATCCCGTTGATTTTGTCGTCTCGTATATTATAAAGGCAGATGGCGAAGCCAAAGCGTTGCTAACATCTCGAAATTCAAGCTTTGCGGTTGTTCCAATCAGGCTGATTGCTTGATTTACATCGGTAACGCCGGGAATCTCGACAATAATTCTATGTTCATTCCCAACCATCGCTGTTTGGACAACAGGTTCTGATACGCCAAAAAGATTAACCCTTCTTTCAATTACAGTTTTTGCCGAATTTATTGCAGCATCTTTTTGATCTTTTGCGATGTTATCCATATTCGCCAAAAGCGTAATGCTTGTCCCTCCTTCCAAATCAAGACCTTTTCTAAACGAAAGCTCCCTTTCTCCAATGAATGATTTAAGGAAAAATTGAAAGTTGATATTGTTTATTTTTGGAAGGTCAATAACTATTGAAAAAATAGTAGCGGCAATAATAAACCAAAAGAGGAGTTGCGGTTTTTTCATGAAAGTATTGCTTCTTCGTCTCCTAAGAGCATTACTCTTGAACCCGAAAGCACAGACAAGATAAAAGAATCTCTTTTCTTCTTTCTAAAGGAAAATTCTTCCTCCGTCATAACAGTATAATTTATTTCAACGCCCAATCTTTTTTCTTCCTCTCTTATAAGAAGCGCCAGCTCGGGCAAAACAATTGTCCCGACAACCAGGAAATCCACTTCATCAGGACTTTTAGGAAGACGTCTTGCGAACTTCCCGGAAAACATTGCGAATTTTATTTTGCCAATTTTTGCCCTGTTTTTTATTATCTCATTTCCTATACCTATTGTCTTTGCCCCAAGCCGCAATAAATCAAAGTAGAACAAATAGTTTTTATCCAACGAATAATAAACTCTATTTGCCCGCGGTTCTTTTACCAAAACTGAACGTTTTTCTAAGTATGAGAGTTCTCTTCTTACCGCGTTAATTTCATCACCTGTTCTCCTCACAAGCTCTCTTACGTGATACATTTCCGATGGTGAGGTTAAAAAAACATTCAATAATTTTACCCGGGATTTTGATGTAATTAAATCAGCTAACATCTATAACTCCTAAACTGGGCAGGATTTCAAACCAAATAGCTCCGGCATTAAATTCTATTGATTCTCCCAGATTATCATAAATTTCAGTTCTTGCGGTTCTGCCATCTTTTTCCCAGCGACCTACAACTTGCTTCCCATCCATAAATACGTAGGCCTTCCCCGTGCCTTTTGTTTTGTACAGCAAGTGAACGTTATCCTCATAGCCATCATTCGCACGACTTTCCGTCATCACTAAAACAATAATATTTTTTGCTGTTAATTGCTTGTTTGTAATTCGATCTATATGTGGCTTTCCGGCATTGTTTCTTTTATAAACATTGTTAACTTTGTCATATATCCAGTCTATCGCGTATTCCTTATAGTCCTCCCACAACTCCAAGTGTATCTTTTGCGCCGCAGGTCTGTCCTGAACTTTCGCATCCTCTTTAAATGAATATTTAACAAACTTATCATCCCATTTATCACCGTCTTCGTTAACGTTAGTTAATTTACGCAACTTGGCTACTTTCCAAAGCTCCTCGGTACTGGAAAACATCGTATGTTCGGTTGCAACGTCTCTGCCGTTTGGCCGCTCAACTCTTTTGAATGTCGGGTAACTTAAATTGAATTGACTAAGATCGTTGTACAAATTCCATTCATAATCCGCTATTTGCCCTAAGGCGTTTGCAGGACCTAGAGTATTTGCTCCGCCAACATGCGCGTACAGCGGATAATCGCCGTATTCGGAAACCCAATCAAGAAAATATGTCCTAGCACTCCGGACCGGTCCAATACTGCCGGCATTATTGCAGTAAAATATAGCAAGGAATCTAGTTATCCCTCCTTCTGCAACGGCTTCGTACACCACATCTGCATATGATAGTCCCGATTGAGGACGGGATTCTTCGTGATTCTCGATCATCACACCTAAAGGCCTATGCTGTTCCCACCATTCTTTTTGTTTTTTAGAATATTTCTCTCCATTTAATGGACAGCTTTCGGTCTTTGGAAGAGTCTCGTCAAACCCTAAAGTGTTACCTGCCTGATTAGGAGTTGACGATGAAGCTGGAGAATCTTGAACATCAGTGTTTTGCGAAGAAAGAGCGTAAGAAATACTTGCAGAAATAATATACGCAATAATTACAAGCGCAATACTTATAGTTTTTTGTCTATTCATAACCTTTACTTTTTCTTCGCTGAACTGGGCAAACCGGCTTCTTTCAAAGTTTTCTTTTCTTCCTCGGACAAATCATGATCTATTGCTTTACCATTTACTACTTTTTTTGTATACCACCTTGTGCCGTTACGGGAATACAGTCCGGAAATTACTACTCCTGTATCATTAGCATCTGTCAGAGACAATATAAAACTCTGGTCTCCCCCTGTATCTTTGAAAGGGTTAAAGCGTAAAAACCCCATCTTTTGAATATGTAAAAGTCCGTCTTTTTGTATTTTATCACAATATAGCTTTAAATGGTCAATATCATTTTTTGCTGAATTTGCGTGCTTCATTAGATTTTCAAGCACAGACTTTAAGCTTTGATCGGTTAATCCTTTGGTTAACTTATTATAATAGGACAACATTTTCCAAAAAGCTATTGTCAAAACAATAAGCCAGATAGTAAGTACAATAAAGGACAAGGTAGCAAAATTGTACAACATAGATATTCATATATTAGCCTCTTGACAGCTTTGTGTCAATAGTGTAGTCTAGGCAATATTGAATGGGAAAGAGACGAAAAACACGTGAAGAAAAAGTGATCGCAGATTTAAGACGGAAAGTTTATAGCTTGGAAGTTCAGAAACCATCTAAAACAATACAGAATATGCCGATATCTACTACCACTACAACTATCACAATCAAATCGCACGCCTTTTTAACAAGAGATATTTTTAAAACAGGTGTCTTAACGGGAATAATTCTATTGACGCAACTCGTTCTATATTTCCTATTGAAAAATCACGTTTTAACATTGCCGATAGTTAAATATTGAAAGGGGGTGAAATATTATATGGCATCAATGTATTGCGTAAAATGTAGAGCAAAAAGAGACGATCCAAGTGCTGTAGCAGTCACCATGAAAAACGGTAAGCCAGCAATGAAGGGAAAATGCCCAGTCTGTGGTACAGGAATGTACAAAATTGGAAAGGCCTAAATGGTCTTAACCCGCGAAGGAATGAATAATGTCCTTCAGCAATAAAGCCCCTGCTGTCAAAGTCAGGGGTTTTTATTCTTGTTAAATGTTGCCGAATATTGCCGAATCCTACCGAATTTTTTATTAGTTGGCTTCTGTAAAAGGATTAATTATGTGGATTTGAGGAAAAATTTTAAAATCTTTGACATTGTCTGTAGCAATTGTTGTAATTCTATTGGAGAGAGCGGTTGCGGCAAGATATGCGTCAAAAATTCTATTCCCTGTCAATTTATAAGTCTCTATGAGTTCGATCGCGAGATAATAGGTAGATTGATTGGGAGAAATCATTGCAGACGATTTGGCAATTGACAAAACAGCTTTTATTGCATATTTCAAAGTCATTGGCGTAGAAAAACTTTTATGAGTTAACACTCGAATTGCTTCAAGAACATTTTGATGAGAAATTTCTAATTCTTCCTTATTATCTTTTAGAAATTTTTGCGCTTGTTTATGTTTGGGTGAGTCTGAATTAATAGAGTAGATCAAGATATTGGTATCAATAATCATTTATATATTCGGCTCTGGATAGAAATCGTCGCGGGTTAAATTGTCCAAAGGTTTGCCAAGATGATGTGTTTTAAAAACAATTTTCTTTGCTTTTCTTTTGCCTATCTTTTCAAGATAGATTTTAAGGGCGCTATTAAAAATATCCTGCAGAGTAGTACTCTCTTCCAGAGCAACCCTTTCTGCAGCATTTTTCAAGTTTTCCTCAAGCCTTAGTGTGGTTCTTACCAAATTCCTCATAGATTAAGTATTACATATATATGACAATATGTCAATAACAATTTCG
>MFNZ01000006.1 GCA_001782195.1 Candidatus Levybacteria bacterium RIFCSPHIGHO2_02_FULL_37_13 | reverse complement strand
TCCTACAAACTTTTTACCATCAATTGCTTTTTCTACATTCGCGATATCTCTCCCATCAACATAAAAAACCCTAAGTCCCAAGTCCGAAGCAAGTTTTGTGGCAATAGGATCGAATGGCTCGTGTTGTCCCGGTTTCCAGGTATCTCCTACCATGCTCCGATAGTCTTTCCAGGATATTTTTGGAAGTGGCTTTGCGTCCTTAAATTTGTTAGGATCTTTGTCGTATACATAATCGGTATTGCTCATTTTAATAATTGTTTTGACATTATAATCTTGGGCTAAAATAACCGCGTCATAATCCGTTGACCATCCGGGTTTCCATCCGGCGGCAAGGACAATAGGCTTACTTGGTTTTTGTACAAACTCGTATTTCTTTATAATATAAGGGTGGGCAAGATCTCTAAAAATTGTGCGGAAAAGATGCGCGTTAAGACGCGTTGCGTGAATCCCCAACCAGTCCAAATCTTCTGTTAGCAGTTCGTGTCCAGTAATTTCCGCTCCGGCGTCACGATAGTGTCTTGAAAGCTTTCCTCCTCCAATTAATATAAAAAATCGCCGGTTTTTTTCGGCGACTTGTTGTCTTATAAACGTATAAAATTTCTTAATATACGGGATGTCTAAGCCCCCGTTTGGGACAATCAGGGATCCCCCAAGCTTAATTACAATCGTCTCTTTATAGCGGTTTGATGTCATGATAGAGAATGGGCACTAAATAAGAATCTTAACACATTGCCAATAAACAAATCAATAGATTAAGATTTATTTCTGACAATTGGGGCAAAAATAGGTTCCGCGGCCGCCAAGAGTTATTTTTTTCATTATCGTCCCGCACCGCAGGCATTTCTCTCCGTCTCTTGCATATGCGAGAAAATGATGCTGATATTTTCCTTCTTGCCCCAATGCGTTTACATAATTGAGCTCGCTTGCTCCCCCGTTTTCCAGACCATTTTTAAGAACTTTTAGAATCGAATTATAAAGACTTTTTATTTCTTTCTCTTTCAGGCTTTTTGCTTTTTTTCTCGGGTCAATTTGTGAGTCAAACAAAGCATCATTGGCATAGATATTCCCAATCCCCCCAATTTTCTTCTGATCCATAATTAGAGGCTTTATCGCAGTATTATTTTTGGAAATAATGTTTTTAAAAATCTCGAAAGTCAAACCACCAAAAGGCTCAGGTCCTAAATCTTTGAAAAAAGGAATAGTTTTCAAATCTTCTGTTTTTAGTATTTTTATCCAACCAAATTGTCGAATGTCGTTATAGTGTAAGTATGCACCTTTGTCTAACTTAAAAGTAACATGCGTAAATTTGTTGGGAATTTGGCTTCCTACTTTTGCAGAAAGTTTTAATTTTAAAGTAGAATCATCTCTATAAACAAATTGTCCTGTTAATTTAATGTGGGCTGCGATCGAATAGTTATTATCTAGATTGATTACAAGGCCTTTTCCAAATCTATCAATGCTGGTAATTTTCGCGCCAATAATATTTTTCTCATCCCCGCTGAATATTCTCCTAAGTCTTACCTCAACATCTTCAATCGTCTTCCCAACTATATATTTTTGCAGACCAAGCCTAATGGTTTCTACCTCTGGTAATTCCGGCATGGAGAAATTATAGCATAGGCTGCAGGATTTTGATACAGATTGATAATCTTATTACTGCTCAGCACCAGGGGCTTGTTCGTTACTTTCATTGGGGCGCGTCAGCTCCAATAATTTACTAGACATTTTGTCTATTAAAACTGCCAGCACTTCCGGAGAAATATTAACAACGGTATGGCCTTGTTTACCAAAGGCTTCTGTAACAGCCAGAAGAACTCCCTTAACTCCTTTTGGTTTTGCATATTCTTTTTTATAAGCAAGGACTTTAGTTGGAAACTTTCCAGCCGCTTCTTTCTGTTTTGCAAAGGGTACAAGCTGCCCATCTACTCCATCAACTACTATTACCGGACATTCAACTTTTTTAATATCTCCCTCTATATTTTTACTCATTTCCCTTAATAATTCTATGCTCGTCTTATGATCACCCGTTCTAAATGCTTGGTTCATTGCTTTTTGTGAATCCTTATCACTCATTCTAAACTCTCTGCTTAGTTTTCCTGAAAGCCAAAAAGCTGGATATGCAAGATGGAGGCTATAAAGAATATAAGGGATTGGGCCCTTTGTTAAAGCTCTTATAACCTTATATCTTTCTTTTTGCAAATCCTCTTTTCTTGTTGGCGTACCTTGTAACACGAGCATATTTACTGTTTCCGGATAACGGGCAGCTAATTTTGTTCCAATAATACCTCCACCCGAAGATCCAAATACGATTGAACTATCGATTCCAAGTGCTTTTTGAAAAGCCGCAACCTCATCTGCCATTGCATCATAAGAAATATTATCTAAAGGTTTAGTTAACTCCGTACCTGGCTGCCAGGGGTCAATTATTCGATATTTTCCTTTTAATGCTTCTAGATTATGAGCTAAGGCTTTGGCGCTTTCTGGCTTTTTTTCGGAAAGTATTCTAAAACCATGTGATTTTGGATTATCTCCTGCAAAAGCGCGAAGCAAAGGTATATCTCCTGCCGGAGAAGCCTGCCAACCATGAAGCATAAGAATTGGAATCCCCTTTGGATTTCCATATTCCAAATACGACCACACCCTGCCATTAACCTCAACAGTCTTTCTGCCCAAACTCTCCCCCTGCCTGGGAGCTTCTTTATGTGAAGTCATATGTTCTGCCGAACGTCGTCCTTCCATAAACGCATTATACTATATCCCACCCCAATATCAGTATTCTATTTAATTACTCTGCCGAAAAACATCCTGCTGCCTATAAATGCCATAGCGATTATTCCAATGCCCATAAAGATAAACGTCCCAGGGAGACTTATCTTATCCGCAAAGAATCCGATAAATAAAACCGGAGTTGGAGTAACAATGGCAATCATTATGTCCAAAAAAGAAAAAATTCTGCCTTGCATTGCCAGGCTTGAGCTTGTTTGCAAAAGCGTTCGGGATTGAACAGCAATAACTAATACCAGAACTCCAGTTACAAAAGCCGCAACAGAAGTAAAAATTCTAATAATAGTTATTCCCAAACTCCCCTTGCCCAATATGGGCAATGCTCCAAAAAGCAAAAACAAAATACCTATGCCCAAAAGCGCGCTATAAATCGACAACCTATAGCCGTATCTTTTCTGAATCCTTTTTAACATTGTTAAACCAAATATCAAACCAAATACCAAAGGCAGTATCAAAACAACACTTACCGATGTTAAGGGCAGATCCAAAAAACGCCGGACGTATTCTAAAAACACAACGCTTAAAATACCAATATTTAGCTCAACAAAGATCAAAAATAAAATTGGCAAAGAAACCTTTTTGTTTACCTTTACTTCTCTAACTGTTTGCCAAAGCAAAAGAAATGTTTTTTTAAAAATAGTGCCCTCTGTAAGCTCTGGCCTTACACCTTTAATGTCTTTAAACCCAAGAAGCAAAATAAAACCAATACCAACAAAAACACTACTTAGTAAAAAAGGTACAAGCTCGCCTTTGCTCCCCAATCCTCCAAAAATCTCAATAATTGGACTTGCGATACTATAGCCCAAAATTACCGAGCCCATAAGAGTAAAAAGAAAAAGAGCATTCGCAAATTGCAGGGTTTCTTTACCAACTATTAAGGGAATTGTTGCTGCTTGAGCAGGGATAAAAAACCGGGCTGTAGATGAAGTAAGAAATGCAATAATTGCAAAAGCAATTAAGTTATTGCCTGCAAATGCGTAAATCAAAAACAATAAAGCAAGAAGAATATCCGAAATCAACATCAACCTCTTGCGATTAACCATATCAATTATTGGTCCTGCAATTAAACCGAAAACAAAAGCAGGAAGCGTAAGCGCGGCAAAAAATTGCGCCTGTACAAATGGAGAATGCGTACGGTCAGCCAGAATAAGAAGTACCGTATAATTGCATACATTAAAACCGACCTGAAGAAACACTTGGTTTAGCCAAAGTCTTAGGAACTGCTTATTTTTAAAAATGAGCGGTACTTTAAACATGGTTATATTAATCTTACACCAATATAATCAAGTCTAAGCAGTATTACGAAAAGCACAATACCCAAAGTAACCAAAACAGCTTCTTTTGTAAATCTTTTGAACTTAACTATATTGAATGCCAATATTATATAAAAAAGACTTATCAGGCTTGTAACCACAAGCATATATAAAGCGTGCCAAACCCCTAATAAATTCCACTCCCATGGCTTTGGCATTGACCAGTTAACTAGCCCCTGAACAGCTTGGGTAATATGAAAATACAAAGTTATCAGAAGTCCAAAAAGTAAAGAAAGAAAGATTTTCAATTTACTTATAAACTCTTTGTTTTTAATAAGACTTGAGACGATAAACATATTAACAACAGGCAAGATAACACCATCGCCAAGAATTGATGATACAAACATTAAAGAACTTCTAAGCTGCAACACCAAAGGCGAATTAATTGCCAAAAGATAAAGATTCAAGATTGCTCCTGCCCCAAAACCAAAGAAAAACGTCGCAAATCCGGTTAGGAAAATAATATGTTTTTTATTGTAATTCTTAAGAATCATGTTTTATTTTACTCTCAACAAACTCCTTAATTTCTTTTTTAAACCTCTCTTTGCTGAATTTTTGAGCCTGGTTTATGCAATCAGTGGAGTTAATTGTTAAATTGTTAAATTGTTTCATTGCTTTCGATAGGTTTTCCACTGTTAATTCGTCGAAAAACAACCCGGTTTTTCCTTCAATAACTGACTCCACCACTCCACCTGATTTATAGGCAATAACTGGCGTGCCAACACTTATCGCCTCAACCGGAGTTATGCCAAAATCCTCATCCTCAGCTGCGAAAATATATGCCCTCGCATTTCTCATTAATTCTAATTTTTCTTCGTCCGTCACCTCTCCAAGATATTCTATATTTGATTTTTTATTTGTATTTTTGATTTTTGATATTTGATCTTTTATATCTGCATCACCGAATCCTCTCCCAAACACCTTAAGCGGAATATTTAATTTATGACATGCATCAACAATTAAATCTATATGCTTTGGCCGTGCCAATCGCCCTCCAGCTAAAAAATAATTCCCTTTCTTAATATCCTTATATCTTAATATCTTAGTATCTTTCATATCTACCGGCGGGTATATTACCGTTGAATCTTTTCTATAAAACTTCTTAATCCTTTCTGCGACATTCTTAGAATTAGCAATAAAGTAATCTACGTTTTGACTGCTTTTAAAATCTATAAGGCGCAAGAAATGATTTGCAATCTCTCCCAAAACTCTAATCAGAATATTCTTCTTCCATTCCCTCGCAGTCGCAAAGCCATAAAGATACCTCGCTGGCGTATGACAATAAGTTATAATTTTGAACTTTGAATTTTGAACTTTGAATTTCTTAACATATGCTCCTGTTGCAGATACAATAACTACGTCAAATTGAGAAAAGTCAAATGTTTTGAACACCAAAGGAGCTACAAGTCGAAATGGGCTTATAAGTTTTGCTTTGAGTGGCAGATACTGCATAAATGAAGTCCGTATATCCCAATCCCTAAATCTTTCCTTATGAGGACCTAAAAATTCCGGCAAATACACTGTTGTAAAGATAGGTGCATCAGGCCATATCCCATGCAACGCCTCAAGTACTCGCTCAGCACCACCATACTCTTTTATGTAATCATGCACTAAAGCAATTCGCAGATCCTGAGTTTTATCGAAGGATTTCATTCACTGTAATTATACCGTTTCAGCTTGCCTTTTACCATCTTCTGAAGATTCCCTCAGTCTGGTAGATTAACCATTTAACTATTGCATGCGGTCGCAGGTTGTAGTTAAATAACCAGAAACTCTATAGGGATTACAGAAGTTCCATTTGTTGATTTTTATTTTCCTCTTCTTTCTCATTTGCTTCTGGCCCCTTTATGCCATTTTCCAGCCTTTTCAACAAACTTTTAAACCCTAACTCTTCGAATGCTAGACGAGCTCCTTCCATGCTAAATTTAGCCATAGCACATTCCTCAAGCTTTAGCTTAATCGGCGCGTTGGTTACAATTGTCGCGAGTTTTTTGGCAAGGCTTGCTTGCTCTGCGTCTGTTGCAAGTTTTTTCCCGATTTTTGGCGGCAAAGAATTAATCTTTTTGTACATCTCGTCAAAAGCTCCATATTCCTTTATAAGATCGACTGCTGTTTTTGGCCCGATTCCCGCGACTCCCGGATAGTTATCTGAAGAATCCCCTACCAATGCTTTGTAGTCTATGAATTGCGACGGTTTTATGCCGTATTTCTCCTCGACCAATTTTTCGTCAAATAAAATCATCTCAGTTATGCCTTTAATTGGAGCCAAGACTTTCACATGAGAATTCACAAGCTGCAACATATCCCGATCCCCAGTAACGATAATAACTTCAATATTTGACGATGGATGATAGAAAGTAGAAGGTAGATTTTTGAGGGTAGAAGTTGGAGGATTGATCGACCTTCCATGTTCCATCTTCAAATTACTATCTTCTACCTTCAACCTTCTACCGTCTATTTTCCCTTCTACCGCTTGAACCGCAAGTGTTCCAATCAGATCGTCTGCCTCATACCCGTCCACTTCGAAAATAGCAACCTTTGCTTTTTCCAACGCTTCATGCAGTATTGCGATCTGCGGTACAAGATCTTCTGCCATTTTTGGACGTTTTGCCTGATATCCAACATACAGCTCTTTGCGAAATGTAGGAGCCGCCCTGTCAAAGCAAACCGCAATATATTCCGGCTGTAAATCCTGAAGAATCTTAAGAAACATTGAGAAAAATCCATAAACAGCGTTTACTACAACCCCTTCTTTATTAGTCAAAGGAGGCAAAGCATGATAAGCACGATGTAGAATCGCATTTCCATCAATCAAAACCAATTTATTCATTTTCTCTGTCCTCCTAGATTCTCAAAAACACTATTCAAATCCCGATAATATTTATTAACCTCTGTTATTGAGAATCTCCAATTCCTTTTGTCTTTTTGTTCTGGCGGAAACTGGACAGGCAATACTTCCTCCCAACCCCTAGAATTAACATATCCAGGGTATGGAAAATCTTTGCTTACATTCGAGATTTTAACCACCTGGATTTTGCCTCTCTTTTGATTGCGAGCCATAATCACCCTATGAATTCCATCAAGAATAATTGGATTTATACTTCCGTCTTTTTCTTTTTGATATTCAATTATTACAGGAAGTAAATTGTAATTAATACTATTTTCATTTGAAGTATAATTAATAAACCCATTGAGGTTAAATAACTCAACACCATGTTCCTTAAAAGCTTTTTCTATTTCTTCAACTTTTGATAAAGAACCTTTCAGGTAATAAAACTGGGAAGGAACAATAGATTCAACCGGAATGTAACCAAGGTCAATGTCTGCATCTTTAAAAACATAAATCGGATTAGGAGTGTTTGAGGAATGCAGTAATGTTACCAGTCTTAACTTATTAATCAACTCGCCTTTGGAATGTTTTTTGTATTGTAATATCCGCATATGTTAATTATAATACAAATTATGAAAAAAGGGTTATTTATAGTAGTTGATGGGCCAAGCGCAAGCGGGAAAGACAGCATTATCAAACAAATCCTGAAAGACTTAAATAATCTAAGGTTAAAATCAACTTCTATAGAAGAAACCAAAGAAAAAAAGTATGATAGAAAAAAAATAATGTTGGCAAAAAGGCGCGGGGACAAAGCAGTTGCCAAAACAATAATTATCGAACGGAAAAAGCTTTATCGAGAACTTGTTGTACCTCAAATTTCAAAAGGCGTTATTGTTATCGCAAACAGGGGAGAACCATCAACGCTAAGTTACCAAACGCTTAAAGGTGAACTAACAATGCAAAATGCGTGGGATATGCATAGAGAACAAAATATTCCCCTGCCCGACCTTGCTGTAATTACCAATTGCAGCATTCAAGAAGCTATACGAAGGGAAAACTTAAGAAAAACTTCTTTTGAGGAAAAAAATAAAGGTTTTTTAAGCGGAAAGTTTACGAGTTTAGAAAAACGAAAACTCATACACGACAACTACAAGAAAACAAAGGATTTTCTCAAAAAAAAAGGGCTTAGTGTAATTTACCTTGATACCGATAAGATGGATGTCTCAGGGGAATCCCGGAAAATTGTAAATTTTATTAAAAATAAGATAAAATACGTAACGGCATGAATAAAAAAATAATTCTAATTGATATGGATGGCGTATTGGCTGATTTTGAGGGTGGTTTTCTTAAAGCATGGAAGAAAAAGTTTCCTCACCATCCCCATGTACCTCTTGAACAAAGAAAAACTTTCCGCCTGTTGGAAAATTACCCGGGGAATTTAGAAAAAGAAATAGGAAGCATTCTTACTGCCCCAGGATTCTTCGAAAATCTAAGTATAATCCCCAGAGGGAAAGAGGCAATAGCGAAAATGCAAGCATTAGGGCATGAAGTCTTTATTTGCACAAGCCCTATTTCGAAATATGAAAATTGTGTCCTTGAAAAATATCACTGGGTATCAAAAAATCTAGGATACGAATGGACAAAAAGAATGATAGTAACAAAAGATAAAACTCTGGTTATTGGAGATATGCTCATTGACGACAGACCAGAACATTTAGGCCTGAAAAAACCTGTATGGAAATACGTACTCTTTGACGCGCCGTTCAACAAACACATAAAAACCAACCTAAGGATAACATGGAAAAATTGGGAAAAAATCTTAAATTTATAAATTAAGTTAGACTTTTACAGCCACAATTGCTTTTTTGGGGCCAAGAAGAGTTGCAAAGCTGTCTGCTTCGATTGTTTCTTTTTTCAAAAGTTCTTCAGCCAATATGTCAAGCTTGCTTCGAAGTTTAGCCAAAATTGTAGACGCGGTTTTGTAAGCAACATCTGTAATCTTTTTAACCTGCGTGTCGATTTGCGCTGCCATATTAGGCGAGATAGTCTTTTGCTCGTAGAAAGAATGCCTCTCCCCGTCCAAATTAATTGGCCCTAATTCGCTCATCCCATATTCAACAACCATGGTTCTTGCTACTTCTGTTGCTTTGGCGATATCATCGGATGCTCCTGTTGTCATTTCCTTAAATACCAAATCCTCAGCAGCCCTTCCTCCAAGCATAACCGAAATCTGCTCCAAAAGCCGAGTTTTTGTTTCGTGTATATGTTCTGTTGGCTCCATCATCGTATGACCCAAAGACAAACCTCTACTTACAATTGAAATTCTGTGCACTGGATCCATATGGGGCATATGCCAGGAAACTATCGCGTGTCCTGCCTCATGATATGCAGTCATTTTTCTATCAGCGTCTGTTTGGAGCCTTCGTTTTTCAGGCCCTAACTTTACCTTTGTTGCTGCTTCTTCAATATCTTTCATATCTATCGCGGTCTTGCCAAGTCGGGCTGTTAAAATAGCAGCTTCGTTAAGCATATTTTCAAGATCTGCGCCTGAGAACCCTACAGTACGCTTCGCAACCTTCTCCCAATCCACATCTTTTGTAAACGGTTTACCTTTAGCATGAATTGCTAATATAGCTTTTCTACCTACTATGTCCGGCATATCCAGCATCACGCGCCTGTCAAACCTTCCGGGCCTGATAAGCGCCGGGTCCAAAACATCTGGCCTGTTTGTTGCCGCAATTACTACCAATTGCTCTGTTGGCGCAAATCCGTCCATCTCAACTAATATCTGATTTAGAGTCTGCTCCCTTTCGTCATGTCCGGCCATTATCCCAATCCCCCTCTGCCTTCCAATTGCGTCGACCTCGTCAATAAAAATAATTGCAGGTTGGGCTTTTTTTGCAGTATCAAAAAGGTCACGAACTCTTGAGGCTCCAACTCCGACAAGCATTTCCATAAATTCGGATCCCGCCATGGAGAAAAACGGCACATTTGCCTCTCCTGCTGTTGCACGCGCCAGTAACGTCTTCCCTGTTCCGCTTGGACCAACCATCAAAACTCCTTTTGGAGTCCTTGCTCCAAGCGCTTTATATTTCCCCGGGTTTTTCAAAAAATCCACAATTTCTGTTAATTCCTGCTTTGCCTCATCAACTCCTGCCACATCGGCGAAACTAATTCTTGGAGTATCTTTGCTAAAAAGCTTTGCTCTGGATCTTCCGAAGGAAAAAATATTCTCCTGAGCGCCTCGGGCCTGGCGAAATATAAAGTAGAAAAACGCTACCATTAAGATAATTGGAAGAATATTGGAAAGAACAACCAACCAATTTCCAAAACCACTCTCATCCTTTATAACAACCTTTGTTTTATCAAGCGAAACTCCGGCATCTTTAAACAATTGATAAACATTTGCTCCCGGCTCTTTAAAACTCTGCAGCGTGTCTTCTTTCTCGTGAATGGTAAGCTTGTTGTCAACAATAACAATTTCCGACACTTTACCCTGCTTAACATCCGAAATAACTTTTGATATCGGCACTGTTTTTGCTTGTTCAAGCCCTTGCTGATTAATCCCCATAAAAAGAAATGTTGTAAACAGAATTAAAAATCCATAAACTAAGATGTTCTTCCACGAAGCATTTATCTTAAGCTTTATAATTTTTGGTTTTTTGCCGTTCTTTTTACCGTTCCCGTTCATATGATTCATATATTAATACATACTATACCACAAGCGAGGCTTAATTTGCTACTGCGATTTATTAGCTACAATCTTGGAAGTTTTAGCGTAGTTCTTCTTTTCAATCGAGTCCCATCTTTTCTCTTACTTCCCTCATCGTTTCCTCTGCCATTTGAAGACACTTTCTGTTGCTTGCATTAATGATGTCATCAACAAGTTTAGAATCTTCTTCAAATTTTTTCCTTCGCTCCTGAAACGGCTGTAATTCTTTGTAAATTGCTTGGACCAATACCTCTTTTAACTCCGTGTAACGGATTTTTTTAGTTTCATAGTCCTGTTCAAATTTATTGAACTCATTATTTAGTTTGAACAATTTTAATAGCTTAAATAGATTAGCAACTCCACCTTCTTTTGGCACTTCCCCGCCAATCTGACCGCTATCTGTTGACGCTCCTGCTATTCTTTTTCTAATGGTTTCCAGATCATCATTTAAATTGATAAAGCTCCCTTCTATTGACTTACTCATCTTCCTCCCGCCTGCTAATGATGGCACATAATCTCCTTCTGTCTTAAATCTTTGCGGTTCTGGAAACGTCTGACCAAACATTGAATTGAACTTTCTGGCAATCTCCCGCATCACCTCCAAATGCGGCTCCTGATCTATACCAACCGGAACTAATTCTGCTTTATAAAGCAAAACATCAGCAGCCATAAGAACCGGATAATATAAAAGTCCCATGTTTATATATTTTGGATACTGTGCTTTTTTCTCTTTATAAGTTGGTAAGTCCTCAAGTCTAGATACCGGATAAATGGTTGAGAGTAAATATGCAAGCTCTGTATGTTGTGGCACTTTTGACTGAATCTCTAAATTGCATTTCTTTGGGTCAAGTCCAGCAGCTAAGTAATCCAATATAATCTCGCGAACTGATTGTTTTAGAGTTTTTGGATCATAAGGAACAGTAATAGTATGTGAATCAACCACGGAAAATATGCAGTCATATTTATCTTGCAAAGCAAGCATCCCCTTAACTGCGCCAAAATAATTCCCAAGATGTAATCGTCCAGTGGCACGAATGCCAGAGTAAACTCTTTTCTTATTCATACGTTAATTGTATGTTATTTATAATATCTACGCAATAAAGCTAATGCTAAGATTTCAACTGATCTATAAACTCGTAGTGAATAACGTGATGGAAATATCAATGGGAGCTCTGTGCATCCTAAGATAATTCCCTTTGCTCCTCTCTTTTTCAAAGAATCTGCAATCTTGGTAAGCGTTTGTGCATCTTGTTTTAAAAGTTTTCCAGCTAATACATTTCGAATAACCTGTTCTAGAATTTTAATTTGCATATCATCCGGAATGATTGTCGAAATTTCGTTTGCTTCCAAGGCTTTTTGATACAACTTATATCTAATCGTTGATGGCGTACCTAAAAGTCCCACCACTTTGTGATTATTACCTCTTACTGCTTGAACAACCTCATCAATCATTGAAACAAATGGCACATCTGAATGTTTTCGTAAATCATTTAAGAGAACATGCGCAGTATTACACGCTATAGACAAGCACAATAGATCTATCCTGTTTAACTGTTGAACTCGTTCTAAAAGCATTTTCAATGCTTCTCCTCTTTTCCGATCAGAAGAAATGAAATCAGGTACTGGAATTGAATGGATTATAACTTCCGGAAAATCATCATTGTTTTTTGCGTTAAAATACTTTATCGACAAATCAATCAATGTTTTATAAAGATAATTTGAGGCTTCTGGCCCCATTCCTCCCAGTATTCCGATTATTTTCCTGTTCATATTCCCTTCCTTTGTTTGTCAAAAAACGTTTCTAAATCTCCTCGTCTGGAGCTAATCTGTGCCAGATAATCAAGATCATATTGTGCAGCTTTTCCAATTACAGAATTTCTATCTCTTTGTCGCGAGAGCATTACATCAAGTGCAATATCGCCATCTCGAGCCATATAATATGGCGGAACACGATGTCGTGTAAAGTATTGCAATGTTTTAACTTCGTTATAATCTCTTCCAAGATGCGGTTTTACCTCATGTCGCAATCCATAAAAGAACTGTTCTTGATATCCTCCAATACTAATAATGCTACGAGGCCTAACTGTTGAAGCTTGCTCAGAGACTATTGGAACGAACACTGGAATATCGATATCATGTACCAATATATGTGCTGCTCCGTAAAAAGCATTAATACGACGAGCACCATTATTTCCTTTATTAATTAATGCTTCTCTTGTCTCAAATGGTACCATTTCTTTTAACGAACGAGTCACATGCAGTAACCTATCTCGTAAAAGAGAATTTTTTTCTAAAGGAGTATCTTCTAAAAAAATTGTTGATCCTGAAAGCTTAGGAAAAAATTCTTGAATATACTCTTGAGCAACGCCTGTAAATCTCCTAGACTCCTCCGCAGCATGTGCATGATTCATTTTGTTAAGAGTTGAAGAAATATGATTCGCGAATATGATTTGAAGCTGAGGCGGTTTAATTCCATCTTGCTCCATGCCATCCATAAGAGATAGCGCAGGAAGCAAATAACTTAATGCTCTAACTGGCATTCTATCAGTTGCTCCAAATACTACTCTGATAACTGTCCCTGATTCGTATGCCCCCTTAGAGGCTAAATCAACTGCAATTGTTATAAGATTATTGTGATCATTGCCTCCAATTTCCCTTACATAGTTTCCTTCCGATGATCCTTTTCCTTTCGTCGAAACCAATGCTTCTGTTACTTTTGGCAGTACGACATTAAATGCTGCAACTTCTTCGAGTGACACATCGTAATCTAGAGGAAATGGTGGAAGATGAGGCATAAAATGATGCGATTTACCGACTTTTCCATCAAATGCTCCACCTACAAATGTAAGCTGCGAAGCATCAAATGTACCTTTTAATCTACCAACTAATTTCCTACTGTATTCTTTGCTTATTGTTTGTTCGCTAACTCTTCTAGCGCCTAAAGATATGTCTGGCGCAAAATAGCCTAATCGTTCTTCCTTCATAATTTTAATTCCTTTCTTAAACTGCAACAAAAAAACCCTTGTAAATTTCCTAGTTAATAAACTAAGAGACTTACAAGGGTCCTTCGGCTTCGCTCAGGACGGTGCCACCTTGCTTTGTACCTTATAAAAAATCCCGATTAAATCGGGACGTCATTATAAGAAACCTTATTCATGACGTGCTCCGTTCTGCATTGCAGAATGACACACGTTGCAGACTTTTTTCTGTTTCGCCTCAGTGCATTATTCCGCCAGCTGGCGGATTTTGCTAAAGCTCCCCGGTTCCAAAACTCCGGCTCAAAGCTTATTTAAATTGTCAACATTTATTATATCATACTCTGTCAATATTTCAGGCTGGTTATTCTTTTCCGCATACCCAAAATATCTAAATTCTATATCCAACCAGCTCTTCTACGACTAGTTTTTCTCCCGTATCCGCTAAGAATGCGGTAAATCCTAAAGGCAATTCCCCGGAGGCTTTTGCTCTTCCCGCAAAAACAGAATGATCTCTTCTTCTGTTGGCAAATCTTTCTACATACTGTCTTTTCCCTGTTTTATCTTTTTCATCAAAATATTTTCTTGATCCTCCTCCATCCAAAACAACGCATTCAAAATTTTGTTTTTCCAAACTAACTGAAAAATAGCATCCTTTAACAGCCTTTGCATCTTGACCAAGCTCTTTTACGAAAAGCTCTCCAGTATGTCCCTTGGCAAATTCTTCCCCGCTTTCTCCTATTTCACAAAGAACTCCGCTAATGCCCCATAATTGTCCATTTGATTCTGTCTGTATGAAATTCTCAAGTCTGCCTAGCTGCACAATATCAATATCTCCTCCTGCGTCAATAATCTTGTTATGGCTTATTAATGCCCTAATCGCCTTGTAATTAGAATCGGTGAAAGTCAGAAGTGTTGTTCTTGCCTCTTCTTCTGCTAATCTTATTCTCTCAAGATCTTTTCCTGTTGATTGAAATTCTCCCATTGCTACATCTAAAATAAAATGTTGGTTAATTTTATCATATTTAGACCGCTACAACCACTCTTTCTTCGTCCTCTCAAATCTCCCCTCCAAAATCGATTTTCTTATTTTTGCGAAAAGATTGTTTATGAAATACAAATTGTGGTAACTTGCCAGTCTATAGGCTAAGAGTTCCTGGACGCGGAATAAGTGGTGAACATAACCTCTTGTAAATGTTTTACAAACAGAACAATTACAGTCTTTGGTCACTGGTCTTTTGTCTTTCGCAAAAATGGATTTTTTAATATCAATCATAAATTTGTTTTTCCTATTTCCCTCCGGAGGCGAGACAAAAACCATTCCGTAGCGCCCCATTCTTGTTGGAATAACACAGTCAAAAGTATCCATTCCTTTTTCTATAGAGTCGAAAATATCATCTATTTGTCCTATTCCCAAAAGATGCAGAGGCTTTTCTTCCGGCAGAAATGGCACAACCCAATCCAAAGCATCTCTCATTTGCTTTTTACTTTCCCCAACCGACACTCCGCCAATTGCTATTCCTTCAAAAGGCAAAGCTGATATAAACTTGGCTGATTCTCTACGTAAATCTTTATAAACTCCGCCTTGAATAATGCCGTAAATAGCTTGCTTGTTATTGTCATTGCGAGGAGTAAACGACGAAGCAATCTCATTAGGGAGATCGCCGCGCTTCGCTCGCGATGACAAATTAAACAGTCTTCTAAACTCTTCCAAACTTCTAAGAGCCCACCTGTGGGTTCTTTCCATTGCTTCTTTTGTATATTTGTGCGTTGAGGGATGCGGAGCGCATTCATCCAAAACCAAAATTATATCCGCTCCTAATTTTTGCTGTATTTCAATAGATTTTTCAGGCGTAAATTCATGAAGAGACCCATCAAGATGAGAACGGAAAGTAACTCCATCATCCTTAATTTTAACTAGACGCATTTGTTCATTACTGTCATGCTGAACTTGTTTCAGCATCTCGAGCGGAAGCGAGATCCCGAAACTAGTTCGGGATGACAAGGAGGCTTGTCCTAAAGAAAATACCTGAAATCCTCCGCTATCGGTAATTGTTGGGCCATTCCATCCCATAAATTTCCCTAACCCTCCGAACTTTTTAACAACTTCTTCTCCCGGCCGAAGATGCAAATGATAAGTATTGCCAAACAAAATCTGAACCCCTATTTCTTTTAAATCAGAAGGGGTCAATCCCCTAACAGTTGCTCTTGTCCCAACAGCAACAAAAGCAGGAGTTTCAATAACTCCATGAGCAGTCATAATCCTCCCCACCCTAGCCTGTGACTTTTTATCTTTCGCGATTACTTCAAACGAAAAAGTTTTTGGGTTTTGTAATTTGGTCATTGAGATTTATTTAGAAATTAGAAATTTAGTTTATCTACTTCTCTTTTAAACTGTTCTCCCCTATCCTTGTAGTCTTTGAATATTCCAAAACTCGCAGAAGCGGGAGAGAGTAAGCATATCTTTCCAGGCTGTGTCTCAGCGTAGGCAATTCTAACTGCCTGCTCCATGGTCTTCACATCAAACTTTTCCGGCCGTGTGCTTTCTGAAACAACTTTGCAAATTTCCTCCCAAATTCTTTTCCCTGTTGTTGGAAATAATATTAATGTTTTAATTTGACCGTTAATTAAATACTGCGCAAGCGGAACGTAATCCAGTCCCCGATCATGTCCACCTGCGATAAGAGTTTCTGTCTCAGGTAACGCATCCAAAGCCTCTATTGTTGCTTGCGGGATTGTAGCTAATGAATCATTGTAAAATCTTATTCCATTTACATCTTTTACAAATTCAAGCCTATGTTCCAAACCGGAAAACTCAGAAAGAACTTTAATTATATTTTTTTTCGAAACTCCGGCAAGACTTGCCGCGCAAACTGCCGCACAAACATTTTCCAAATTATGGCGCCCCAAAAGTTTAATCCTATCGACATCTATTATTTTTTCCTTTTTGCCATCCTTGTCCATCCAGACAATGTTATCCCCTACATAACATCCATTCTCACATTTTCTTTCTCTGCTTATACTAAAAACTTTTCCGTTTGTAAAGACATCCGACTCATGACTTATTGGATAATCCCGATTTACGACAGCAAAATCCGAAGGGTTCTGAAAACGCAAAATATTTCTTTTCGCGCCTACATATTCTTCAAATGTTTTGTGATAATCCAAATGCTCCTCTCCTATCATAAGCATTACGGCAATATGAGGACTCGATTTTACGTCTTGTAATTGAAAGCTAGACAATTCCAACACCGTCCAAGATCGATCATTTAAATTATCCAAAAATGCCAAAGAAGGCTGTCCAATATTTCCGCCCAGATAAGCATCTTTTCCGTCAATTTTGAGCATTTCGTATATCAATGTAGAGGTTGTGCTTTTTCCTTTTGTTCCGGTAATTCCAATCACTTTTCCTTTTTGATTAGACATAAATATGTTGGTTGAGGTAGTATAAGGAATTTTTATTAACTCTTTTTTTACTCCCGGAGACTTTACTACAATATCATAATTCTTTTGCTTATCTAAATAATTTTCCCCATCTTTTTGGTCAACAATATCAATAACAGCATTTTTAAAATGTTTGCGCAAATATTTATATGCTGCTTTTCCCTCAATCCCCCTACCAACTATTAATATCTTTTTATTTTTAAGCTCTGTTAGTTTCATATTTTACCCGTACAACTGGTTATGGGTTCCAAGCGCTGTAAAGTAAGCATACGGTTCATTGTCTGCAAATTTTACTTCCCGATAAATCGCCCGCCAGTCTGCTGTAATATCTATACTTCTGTACCCTTCCCAGTCATCTCGTAGTGCATGATTGTTAAGTTGAAACTCGTGGGGATTTTTTAAAAAAATGTCTATGCGTTGTTTGAAGCTTTTACGGATTCGTACATCTTCTTTTTTTAACTTAGCAATAAACGATCGAGAGTACTTTACGATCATACTCCTTGCTTCTCAAGCCAAGCAATTGCATCTTTTGCGTTGTCAAAAGCAGGAGATGTTTGCCCTTTACTTAATTGCTCTTCTGATTTTTTAATTGACTCTATTAGATATTTACTTGGCTTCTCTTCTACATTAAGCGGTGCCCTCTTCGTTTTAACAAACTGCCTAAGCCTTTTAATCTTTGCGATCTTTTGAGCCTTTTCTTTTACTTCCGGCTGAGTTTTAACATATATTGCCGCTGTATTCATATGCGTTAATTGTACCAAAATCAAAAGGGTTATGCAAAAATCAGAAGTAAGTTTTTGAGGATTAAGTTTGACTCACTACTACTCCTGTTCTTCCGGCGCAAGCACAAACCGTGCCCGAATTTGAGCAAGTTTTTCTGGATCGGAGGGTAAATAAAGAGAGAAACCTTCACGCACATCAGAATTATTTTCTGTTGTGGGAAGAGGTCCTGAATCAGTAGGATAATAATCGACAAAATGGATTTCGCCTTTATTTAGCATTGTTTCGTCGGGTCTTGCCTCAAACCGAGACTCTGGAAACGATACTAGGTTTCGCAACCTCCTTAATAAATCTAACATTTCTTGAGAAAATCGATAGTCGGTAGATCCATGTTTTATATTTAAGCCCAATTTATTTAGCAGATAGCAATTAATGCTTACATCTAGATAATTTGGGGCTTTCGCAAAATCCATATTCTACCGTAACACTTTATCTAGTCTTTCCATTTTTGATATTCTACTTTCAATTTTCAGATCTTCAGAGTCAATTTCATATCCTAATGTTGGCTCAAATGGAGCAATAGACTTTCCTATTTCACGTTGTTCATACCGTGAGGGGTTTGCATCGTAAATAATAGGAATGCCTACTTCTCCAATGTTTAATTTAATTTGGGATCTATATCCCAAATCCCTATGCCTTGACCTTGACTCCGGGTATGGCTGTAAGTATTTATCGGTAAATTTTGGGTCAAATGGTTGGAACTCTTCGATAAGTCTAATAACTCTTTCTGGCTTTAGTTGTTCTCGTTCTGGAATATTGTCCATAATTTACTCTTTTATCTTACTATCCTAAATTCTAAATTGCAATAGGCACAGTAATCATTTAACTTTTGCACGCGATCGCTGATTATAATTAAATGAGGATGAGCCTAATTTTTAACATAAAACTCCATAAGGAGGCTTTCATTAAATTCTCCTCTGTTATTTATTCTCTCCAAAGCAAATTTCATTTCCTCCGGAGTTCCGACGCATTCAAAAGGCTTAAAATTTTCCAAACCCAACAGCTCTTTAAATGTTTTTAAAAGCGATTTGTCTTCAAAGAGATTTTTTCCAAAAATATCTAGAACCTTTTCTTTTGACAAAAATGCACTAAGACAGATAAAAACAAAAAGGCATTTTGGACATTTACCGCACCACTTACCCTGAATGTCATTCTGAGCGGAGCGAAGAATCTTAAAATTAGCATTGCACGAAGAGAAAACTTTAAAATACTTTGGATACTTTACAAATTCTCTTACAACTTCAAGTTCACTCATATTTCTTAGGGGCGAAGAATATGATATGTCAGGTGTAATAAATTTTCTAACATAATCATTAAGAAGGGCTTCAAACTTCTCCGATTTACTCCATTGATGATTAATCATCTCTCCCAAATACTCAACATTTCCATAATTCGCGCTTTTCTCATTCCCAACAACAAAAGATTTGTAGTCGTAAAATGCGCCAGCCATTATTCCTAACATTGCATAAATAACAGAAACTGGAATATGGCCATTATAAACACCTGTTTTTTTATTAAGTTCGAATAGTTTTGGGTCAAGCTCCCTTTTGATAAGAATTGGTTTTTTGCCAATAATCTTTGCCACTCCTTCTTGAATAATTGATGTCCCGACTGTAAAAAGGTCAAAATCTTTATTTTGAGATTTTAAAAGTTCTGCTGTAACAATAGAATCTTTCCCTCCGCCCAAACCCAAAAGCGCTCTCCCTTTCCTCGCAAATGTGATTGCCTTTTCTTGAACATTTACTACATATGGAAACTTAACCAAACCCCTAAAATCAATCTTATTTTTATAAAAAAACTCTCCCAAACCTTTGATGTACACAATATTCCAAAAATTCGCCATCTCTTTAGTTAAAAAGTTGGACTCAATAACAATTTCTTTAGGACAATAGGTCTTCCAATAGCTAATTCCCAAAATAAGCATGAGGTTATTTAAGATCGATTTAAGAAGAGCTGGTGGAATTTGAGTGGTAACAGGAGGAAAATAAATCTTTTCCGTAAAATCTATATTTTTGTCTCCCCTAATCTGATAATGAAACAAAACTTGTCCTTTTTCTAGATCAGCATCATAACCTTTAAAAACAAAGGATAAACTATTATTCATAAACCCTATTCTACCAAAAAAGCTCTTATGTAGTGTCTTTATCTGCTTGCTCTTTTGGATCTATCAAATCTAAAAGTGTCTGAAAAGTAGCATCTTCACCAAACCTCTTTTTGATCCAAGGACGAACATCGGTAAAACTCCCAATATCTCCAAATTCTTTAGCAAACTCTTGTAAGGAATCAAGTTTTCTTCTTTCTAGCCCTATGTATGCATCGGGGAATACTCGTTCTCCACCACTTGTGAATACTTCTGCAAAGGATATTCCTTCTTGCAATCGTATGGTCCTCCTTCTTAAAGATTGTCTTAAATAATTTAATAGAAAATGCTCTTCTTGCCCGATAAGATAGCTCCACTCTTCTTCGGCACGATTTTCAAGTCCTTTCTTTATTCTTTCTCTCTCAAGACGATTGTATTCTTCAAGGTCATCTGCTTCACTCATTTCTTCTGTTATTAAATTTCTTCTTTCTTCCCAAAACTCATGATCTCTATATCCCGAAACGCTAATTCCACTTCTTCCCCGTCCTTCAAGAAGTATCTGAGTTGGTTTTAACACAGTTCTTCGAACAGCTTCCAACAGCTCCGCCTGCGAATACGCTTCTCCCACAATAACTGGGTATGGATCTGCTATATTTTCATCAGAATCAAGAACATTTTTAAGTAGGGTGATTGTGAATTCCGCTATATCCAAAGACTTTGACTTTAAAGGATGTTCATTTGCATCAAAAAAGTCTGTCTGTATTTTCATGGCCATCATGATATCACCTGTCATTTGCTCTCTTACGTCTTTTTCTTCCTCAATCCTCATTTCACCCATTCGTTCCAAGATATCACCCATTGTCCACGGTCTTTCTTGCTGTATGCCGTCTGGAGTAGTTTCTATTTTCGAAGGCACCCCAAACAAGAGCCCACCCATAACATCTGCTGGAAAGTCTTGTCGGAGTTGATCTGAAATACTAGCTGCCATCTCTCCGATTCTCCCCTGTTGTTCTTCTATATCTTCAGCCCTAATTTCTCTGCGTCCGAATTGTGGATTTTCTGTCATGGGGTGATTATACCAAAAACATGTGTTGAGGGTTGGAAAAACTCTAAATCTTCAATCTTAAAATATCTATTTTCTTTTGTCTGCTCCACCCCTTAATTTGAGTTTCTCTTTTTAATGCTTGTGACTTCGAGGCAAGTTCCTCTAAATAAATTCTTCTTATTGGCTTATGCGACCTAGTATATTTTCCACCCTTACCACTTTTATGGTCTGCAAACCTCGTATCTGGATTGTTTGAAATCCCAGTATATAAACTCCCGTCTGAACAAAGAAGAATGTAAACGTAGTACATGTAGAATGCTTGCACTGAACAGAAATTATGTGTCCTTCGACTTCGCTCAGGACAATTCGCCGCTTCTATATTTAGTGCTTGCAATGAGCAAGCCCGAAATGAAATGAAGGGCGCGTCGAATTGTTGCGGGGTTGGTATCGAAACCAAACTGTGAGATTATGCTGTCTGTTTCTCCAATTACTTAGAGTGTCGGACTATATCATCATCCCGATATTTCGGGAGCTCAGCGTGTAGTCTCTACGGTGTCCCCGTTCATGCTATAGTTGAACGTGGTTCCCTCGGTGTTGCCCTGAGCTTGTCGAAGGGTTTCACCGATATAGCTGAGTTCTATTCTCATGTTACCATTAGAACGGCCCATTTTGAGCCTCACGTGCGCCTTACACTACCCCGCGCATCCTTACATTATAGCGTTTGCTTTGTATTTGGTCAAATGATAAAATAATCTCGCGCCAGGGTAGCTCAGTGGTAGTAGCAACAGTATCATAAACTGTAGGTCGTGGGTCCGATCCCCACCCCTGGTACAATCATCTTCATGCTTGTACCCTGGTACTCAACATACAATACTCAACATACAATACTTGCAAATATAACTAAGAACATGCTATTATAAGTTGTTGCATGACCAATCCTAACATTGTAATTATTGCAGACTACGGCATTGGGGACCCGGCATTTACAGAGGTTACGCTCCAGCTAAAAGTCTTAATCCCAAATGCCACCATCATCCCGCAATCAACTCCCCCATTTAGTACTCTTAATACCGGATTTTGGATTTATCAAATTGCACTAACTGCAAATGTTAAAAATACTTATATTTTCTCAAACACAGCTCCAAGAAAAGAAGATAAAAATGCCCAGAAAAACAATGGAGGAGAAAAATTAATGTATGCAAAGCTCACGAATGGATTCGAAATTATAGCTGTTAACGCGAAATACGTATTCTCTTTTGTCAAACCCTTCATAAAAAAGTTCCATTACATAAATGTCCAAAACCATGGTTCTCAGTTTAGATCTCGGGATTTTTATCCAAAATCAGTCGCAGAAATTGTAGCTAAAGAGAAAGGGCCTATTGGAAAAATTGGCAACCTTGACTCAATTCCCGGCGTTCCAAAAAATCTTATTGCTTCAATCGATGGCTATGGCAATATAAAAACAACAATAAGAATCTCGCAGGTTAAATTTAAACCGGGTCAAACAATTACTATACAGATTTACAACCAAAAACACTTGGCAACCTATACAGACGGTGTGTTTCATGTAAAAGAAGGCGAACTGGCATTTGCTCCTGGATCATCCGGACATAAAGACAAGTTTATGGAAATATTTGTCAGAGGCGGCAACGCATACCAATTATTTGACTACCCGGAAGTTGAGGAAGAATTTAGCGTATTAGAAAAATAAACTCCACCATTTCCTCCAATTCGGATCGTCTTTTTTTGTCCGCGCCGAAGGAGTGCTGGCTCCTTTAATCAAATCCTCAGAGATCAAAACTTCCTGCTCGCCCGGTTTTATTAAAAACAGCTTGTTTCGCGCTTGCTCTTCGATAAATTCCTGACTTTGAACGTACGAGAGCTGAGACTTAAGTTTTTGGTTTTCTTGCTTTTGACGCTCTAATTCTTTTTGGGCTAACGTTACCAAATCATGCTTTTGCCAAAGTGTGTAAATTGAATGAATTAGATTATTTATAACCATAATTGAGACGGCTAAAATTATAAAAAAAAGCACTTTCTTCATATAACAAATTCTTGCTCTTGACTTACATGTAATTTACTGATATTATAGGACATCATAATATGAATCCAACAGGTCTTCGTACTGCCCACGATCAGTTTAAAAACTATCTCAAAGACAACAAACACTCTTCGTCCACCATTGTAGCATATGGAAAGGACATAGAGCAGCTTGTGGCTTTTTTGGAAGAGCTTAAGAAAAACCATGTACATGAAGTCACAAAAGAAGACTTAGAAGCTTTTTTGGCAAAAATGCAAAAAGACGGATATACTCCAAAGTCAATTTCTCGAAAACTCAACTCAACACGCACGTTTTATAGATTTTTAAAAGTCAGCGAATACGTTACAGACGACCCCTCCCTTCTGGTATCCCATCCTCAATACCAACTTGCGCCTCCCCGTATTTTAGCTCCAACTGAATATAGGGCCTTAAGAGATGCTGCCAGGAATGACGCAAGAATGTTTGCTGTAATCGAACTTTTACTCCAAACGGGAATAAGAATTGGAGAATTAGCAGCTTTAAAGCTTGAAGATATAGAAAAAGACAAAATCCACATCAGTCCGGTTGAGAAACATGAAGAAAGAACTATCCCTTTAAACAAACGCGCTCAAGAAGCCATAAATAGATATAAAGAGG
>MFNZ01000005.1 GCA_001782195.1 Candidatus Levybacteria bacterium RIFCSPHIGHO2_02_FULL_37_13 | reverse complement strand
TCTCCGCCTTTTGTTGTATTTCAAGCTTGAGTTTTTCGACCTCTTCTTTGTGCTTTACTTCTGCTTTAGCAAGAATAGATTCCTGAAATTGGTGTTTAAAAGCTTCCGAAATCTCAATTTCCTTTTTGCAACTGGGGCAAGTAATCTTATTCATATTCAGAATACAATCATACTATTAAACGAATTTTGCCGCAAGAGCTTTTTGGTGTTGATCTGTTTTTGATTGGTTGATATAATGTATTGACCGTGAAAAATAAACTCACAAATTTTTTACTCTATGCTTTCGCGCTTTTTATATTGACTCTTATTTTGCCTGGAGTAAAAATTTCAGGCGGAATTCCTACCTATATCATAGGGGGAGTTGTTTTGTCTTTGATGTTTTTGATAATAAAACCCGTCTTAAATATCGTTACTCTTCCTTTAAACCTTATAACTTTGGGATCGTTTTCTTTTTTTATAAATGTTATTATTCTATATCTTCTGACAGTTTTTGTTCCAAGCATTTCGATCAGCTCTTTTGCATTCAGCGGTATAAAATTCGCAGGCTTCATAGTCCCCAAGTTGTATGTAAATACATTTTTTGCATTTGTGCTGGCATCGTTATTGCTATCTTTTATATTCACATCCTTAACATGGTTAATAAGGAATAAATAAAATTATGGATTATCTTCGAAAAAAAATTGTATGCCTTGGGGGTGGTATTGGTACAGTCAACCTGATTACAGGATTAAAAAATTATTTTCACAATATTGCTGTTGTTATTTCAATGGCGGATGACGGCGGTTCTTCCGGAAGGCTAAGACGACTGTACAATGTTCCTCCCCCCGGAGATCTTGTATCCTGTATGGCTGCAATTGCATCGACCAGTAATCCTGTGATTTCAAAAATGTTAAAATACAGGTTTAGCGGCAACCGGTACGGAAAAGACGCTGATCTTTCGGGACAAAAACTCGGAAATCTAATAATGATAGCGCTTAAAGATATAACCGGAAATTTTAATGAAGCTATAAAACTTTTCCAAAAAACATTTGGCATTGAGGGAGTTTTTCTTCCGGCTACTTTGCAAACTGTAAATATTTCGGCAAAAACAATTGAGGGCAAAAAAATATACGGCGAAACCAAGATAGACCTTGGAAAGTATAAAGGCAAACGGGTATTGGAACGGGTGTACTTAGAGCCTGCCAGCGCAGATGCAAATCCTGAAGTTTTGAAAAGCATAGAAGAAGCGGATGTTATAATTGCCGGTCCAGGAGATTTGTATACGACAATATTGCCGGTTTTGATAGTTGAGAAAATAAATGATGCTCTGAAAAAAAGTCCCGCACTTAAGATATTTATTGTTAACGTCGCCAACAAGCCATTCGAAACTAAGGGATATAGTGTTTTTGATTATATCAATGCCGTAGAGAAGCACCTGGGCGCGTTTCCTTTTAGTAAAGTTATAGTTAATAATAATTTTGCTCCAAAAATTCCAAAAAAATATAATTACCATTATATCGACATTAATCAATCAAGTTTAAACAAATACGATATCATAAAAGAAGATATTGTGGATGAAGCTTTTCCTCTTTACCATAACCCGTCAAAACTTGCAAAAATCATAGTAGAAAATATATAATCAAGCCAAGCTTGATTTAACCCAGCTCAGCTGGGTAATAGGAAAGCGTTATTTAACCTAAGCTTAGGCGGGGTAATAGAATTATGATTCTTAACATTTTAGCAATTATTATCGCTTTAGTTCTTATAATTCTTATCTTGCTTCAAATGCAGGGAAGCGGATTGTCTTCGGCTTTCGGAGGCGGGGGGGAGTTTTACCGGAGTCGTCAAAGCATTGAAAAATTACTCGTTTTAGCAACAGCAATTTTCTCTATAATCTTTGGAGTCTTGTCAATTATACTCCTTATTCCCCAATAAGCTTATGGTTAAATTCAGGCACAGGCTTATAACGTGGCTCATTAAGGCATACATTAAGAAATGGGGCAAACATATATTGGTTTATTTTGCGATTGGCTTGGCGGTTTTTTTTATTCTTCGTTTCTTTTTTGGAACAACATTAGAAAATTTACAAGTCCAAAAACAAGAATCAATAGGGATGGTAGGTGCTTATGAGTTGGAAAATCTACAACCCGATATCTTAAACAAGCTGTCTTTAGGGTTAACGGTAGTAGAAAAAGACGGCACTATTAAACCCGGAATTGCGGAAAGGTGGAAAGTAGGAAACGACGGCAAAGCTTATGTGTTTTACCTGAAAAAAAATTTATATTTTACCGATGGCACCAATCTAACTTCCGATCATATTCAATATAACTTTACTGACGTATCGGTTACTCGGCCGAACAAATACACAATCGTTTATATGTTAAAAGACAGATATTCTCCATTCCTAGTGACGGTTTCAAAACCAGTCTTCAAAAAAGGATTAATTGGCATATCGGAAACTAAATTAAAAGATATAAAGTTGAACGGTGATTTTGTACAATCTTTATTCTTGGTTTCGAAAAACGGACACAAAACAATTTATCAATTTTACCCCACAATTGAAGCTTTGAAAATCGCATATTCTTTGGGTGAAGTATCTAAAATAGTTGACCTTCCCGATACAAGATTTAAAAATACAACATTTGATACGTTTAAAAACGCAAAAGTAGAAAGAGTTGTTAATTACCTGCGGCTTGTTACATTGTTTTATAATACTCAAGACAAATTAGTTTCTTCAAAAACCCTAAGAGAAGCATTGTCATATACTATTCCGGATGAATTTAAGTTTGGCTTAAGAAATTTCGGGCCTTACACCCCATTTTCGTTTGCAAATCAACAAATATCGGGATTGCATAAACAAGATCTTGCTCACGCAAAAGAACTTCTTGACAAATCTAAAGAAGAAAATAAGTCGGATGAAAAAATTACATTAACAATAGAATATCTGGACAAATACAAAGCTGCTGCGGAAGATATTGTGGATATTTGGAAAAAATTAGACATAGACGTTGAATTAAAGATTGTCGACAAAATTCCATCCCGTTTCCAAATATTCTTGGGAGAATTTAATTTGCCTGTTGATCCGGACCAATATACACTTTGGCATTCGGATCAGTCAAGCAATATAACGCATTACGCGAATTTAAGAGTTGATAAGTTACTGGAAGACGGCAGAAAAGAAATAGATATAGAAAAACGCAAAATTATATACGCGGATTTTCAAAAATTTATCCAATCCGACCCTCCTGCTTCTTTCCTGTTCTTCCCTTACCAATATAATGTAACGAGAAAATAGTGTATAAAGTATATATGCTTAAAGTTAAATCGTTCAAACAAAGTACAGGGTTTTGCGGACCCGCATCTCTGCGGATGGTTTTGTCTTTTTACGGAATTGGTAAAAGCGAAAATGAATTAGCAAAATTATCAGGTGCAACAAAGGAAAAAGGTGTCGGCGCGGAAGGATTACTCAAGGCTGTAAAAGAGTTAGGCTTAAAGGGTTTTATGAAAGACTTTTCAGACGTCTCAGATCTAAAAGAGTATGTTTTGGAGAAGAAGATTCCGGTAATAGTTGATTGGTTTTGCTGTGAGGACGGACATTATTCCGTAGTTGTCGATATTGACGAGAAAAATATTGCTCTTGCCGATCCTCAGTTTGTGCGTGTTAGAAAAATGGACTTAGACACATTTAAGAGAGTCTGGTTTGACTTCCCGAACGATTTCTTAAAATCTAAAGATGAAATTATTATAAGAAGGATGATTGTAATTGGTAAATGAGGAAACTGCTCAAATGCCGGTTAAAAAGCGTTTGGATCTTAGTCTGCGATGATAAGTAACTGCAAATCTGTGGGCTTCGTCGCGGATTCGCATTATAAGTTTCAAAGCTTCCGAATCTTCTGGAAGCTTTATTTCTTTAAAATCAGATGTAATTATAGTTTCCTCCCTTTTCGCAAGCCCAATCACAGGAATATTTATTGTTTCATTGTTGAATTGTTTCATTGTTGAATTGTGAGCATTGAGTGCATTTAAGGCTGCAGACACTTGACCTTTTCCTCCATCAACAACGATTAAATCCGGATAAGGCCATTCACCGTGTCTCAGCCGCCTTTCAAGAACTTCCTGCATCATCGCGAAATCATTTGGCACTTTGTCAACAGTTCTGATTTTGAACTTCCGATACCAGGACGAATCCTTTACTCCGTTTGCAAAAACTACCATAGATCCTGTTGCACTATAGCCTGAAATATTCGAAATATCATAACATTCTATTCTCTCAAGTTTTTCAACCGAAACATTATGTGATAACAAATATGTTTTAAGTTCCAGAAGTTCTTTATATCTTAAATCTTCCTCAAGGTTTGGATTTATTTTAAAATCAAATTTTTCGTACGCAGGACTTGTAACGTAATTTATCGCATCAATTTTTCTCTGCAGATCCCTTGCTTGTTCAAACTCCTCGAGTTTACTTAAAACATCCCTTTCTTTCTCAAGGTTCTTCAAAACTTTCTTCGTGTTTCCCTTTAAAAAAGTAATTATATGATTAATATTTTTATTATAATACCTATCATTTGTTACTTCCGGGCATGGACAAATACCCAAATGATTGTACAAACATATTTTGTTTGGGTGATGAGCAACAGACTGAAACGGAAAAATTCTCCGAATAGTTTTTAGCACCAAACGCAAAGCCGAAGAGTTTGGAAACGGACCGAAGTATATTGATTTTATGTCCTCACTCCTTCTTGCGATTAAAACTTTTGGATATTTATCTTTTGCTGTAATACGAATAAGAGGATATGCTTTGTCATCGGTTAACTTAGCATTATATTTGGGCTTATAAAGCTTAATGTAATTAGCTTCCAAAAGCAATGCTTGTATTTCGGATTCTGCTATAACACTTTTAATCTTTTCTATTTGAGAAACCAAAATCCGTGTTTTTTCGAGAAGATTTTTGCTATTCTGAAAATAAGAACTAACCCGATTTTTGAGATTTTTCGCTTTCCCAACGTACAATATTCTGCTCTTTTTGTCTAAAAAAAGGTAAACGCCGGGTTTTGACGGCAATAATCGATAAAATGATCGTGACAATAACAACTATAACACCTCCTAAAATTATGCTTAATTTATGTAAGAAAATTGGAACAATCTTTATTTTTTTGGAAATAGATTGTCCGTTGAGGGTAATTGTAATCGTATCTTCCGTATTTGTCAAAATTGGAGTCTTGTCAAAACTAACATCAACTGTCAGAAAACCTAAAGGAGGAATTTTATTTATCGAGATCTCTTGGAAATTGGGATTAATAATTTTTGAATAGATTGTGGCGGTTTGAAGCTCGGAAATTTGTCCTCCGGTGTTCCTTACAGTCACTCTTCCTTTAATTGGGAATCCTGAGAAATTTGAACCGGGGAAGTCTTCAATAATATTAAATTTTGCGGGAGCGTTGCCAAAAGCATTGCTAAAGCCAACTATAACATCTTTCTCTATCGCATCCCCTTCTATTTTGTACCCTCCTGCCGCAATCGGATATTCGCTGCTTTCTCCCTTTATGACAAAAGCAAAATGATCAAAGTCAAACGTATGAAAGTAGTCCAATCCTCTTGTTGTGTTGCCCCATGTGGGATCAATCATTATCCATGCTTCCCTTTCGTAGTCGTAATACTCGGGCCATGCATGTAAAATATCTTTTACCAGAGATAACGGACGATCCGCATCATCTTCCGTGTACGCAAATCCGTCTATTTCTCTTGCAGGTATTCCGGCAGCGCGGGATAACGCAATAAAAAGATCTGTAAATTCAAGACAAACCGCCGACTTTGGATTTTTCAAAACATTCGCTCCTCCCAGTCTGTCTTTTTGCGCGGTAACGCGCGATAAATCATACGTTAAATTTTTTACTAAATATTCATAAATCGCGTACGGAGTTTTAAGCTCTTGGGCTAATTTTTTAATATCAATATTAGAAGTTTCCCAGTATGGTTGTTCTTTCAGATATTCTTTCAGTTTTTCTTTTTCAATTACCTCTTTCTTCGGGTTGAGAAACAACTTTGCGTTACCCTCGACAACCACATTTATTTTTTGGGAGGCATTAAGCAAATATTCTGCCAGCCAATTGCCATCATTATCGATTCGTACATTTAATGGCGCAGGCTTTATATTCTTTATTTCTATGTCCTGATAATTGGTAGTTGGCGGTATAGCGATCTCCGTCTTAACCTTAAAAAGGTTGGGGTTTTGAACATGATAAACTAGATTAAATTTATAAATTTGATAGTCTCCGAATCCAATATATATGCCTGACTTTCCTAAGTTTTCTTTTGTAAAATCTAAATTATTTCGACTTGTTGGTATTACGTCCGGCTTGATATAAGAAGGCTTGCCAAAGGAGTCTGGCACTCTCACATGGACATTAAACGTTTGAAAATTACCTTGTTCTGCCAGGCCCGGAATATTTACTTCCCATAGTCTTCCGACCTTTTTTGCAACTTCTTTGGTATCAAAGGATAAGTTAAAGTTTAGCCTATTGTTTATCCCGACAACACGGGAATTAAACGTAAGTTCGATCTCCTGTCCGTTGTCACTTTTTGTAATATAAGGTACTATTTGTCCGCCAGGATCCGAGGCTTTTGCATTTTCGATATTTTCAAAACCCACCTTTATGCTGTAGGACGAGGCGTAATATTCGGTTGTTTTGTTTGTAAGGCTAACGTCAAAATTTACACGAGTTAACCCACTCTCTTTAATCGTATATGTTACATCGTAGTCTGTGGAAAAACTGGAGGGAATAGATTCATTAGACGCGGCGAAAACAGCTTTAGGAGCTAAGAGAATAAGTAAAAAAACTATTACAAAAACTTTAAATATAGTCTTCTTCACCTCCTAATCATCTTACCACAAAGTCCTAAGTTTTAGAGAGCATTTTGAAAGTTCGTTTTTGTGTCATTGCGAGGAGCGAAACGACGAAGCAATCCCTTTGTTTTGAGATTGCCGAACCCCGCTTAGCGGGGTTCGCAATGACAGATTGTGCGAAATTTTCAAACGCGTTCCTAGAACCATCGACTTAATCTTGCCATAGCCGTAATAAGTCGACACAATCTCCCGTCTTCCAAGAGTCGCCTAAAATCTAATTATAAAACTTTCTTCAAAAATTGGCCTGTGTAGGATTTGGTGTTGGCAGCGATTTCGGAAGGACTTCCGGTTGCGACTACTTCCCCGCCCTTTTCTCCCCCGTCGGGCCCCAGATCTATGATATAATCCGCGTTCTTAATAACATCGAGATTGTGCTCTATCACAATAACCGTATTTCCAACATCAACAAGCCGCCTTAAAACCAAAAGTAATTTTTCCAGATCCGCAAAATGAAGACCGGTTGTTGGCTCATCCAGAAGATACAACGAATCCTGTCCCCTTTTTGAAAGCTCATGAGATAATTTAACTCTTTGCGCTTCTCCACCCGAAAGCGTTGGCGCAGGCTGCCCTAATTTTATATAAGAAAGTCCAACATCGTTTAGTATTTTAAGTTTATGATACAACGTGGGTACAAATGAAAAAAATTCCAACGCTTCGGATACGCTCATAGCAAGAATATCCGCAATGCTTTTACCGTTAAATTGAATTTCAAGAGCCTCTCTGTTGTATTGCAAACCATTGCATTCTTCGCACGTTATATAAACATCCGGTAAAAATTGCATTTCTATTTTTATCTGTCCTTCTCCTTCGCAGGATTCACATCGTCCGCCTTTAACATTGAAAGAAAACCTGCCCGGTCCATATCCCCTGATTCGCGCTTCTCGGGTTTTGGCAAAAAGGTCCCGTATGTAAGTAAATGCTCCTGTGTAAGTAACCGGATTGCTCCTTGGTGTTCTGCCAATAGGAGATTGATCTATCATGAAAATATGCCTGATATTCTGATACCCGTCAATCCGCAGGTGTTCTCCCGGTTTTTGCCGATGAAACGGATTTTTAATTTGCATTAACGCATGATACAAAACATCGTTTATCAGTGTTGACTTGCCGCTTCCCGACACACCGGTTACTACTATAAATTTGTTAAGAGGGATCGATACGTTAATGTTTTTCAAATTATGTTCCTTCGCGCCTATGATATGCAGGTTTTTTCTTGCATATGAACCTTCAGACAGGAGTGTTTCGGGTTTTGCAGTTTTTATCTGTTTTTTTCCGGACAAGTATGGCCCTGTAACTGAGTTGGGATCTTTTTTTATTTCGGTATATGTTCCTTTTGCTACAATATTTCCTCCCTGCTGTCCTGCCCCGGGGCCAAAATCGTACATATAATCAGAATTTTCCATAGTTTCTCTGTCGTGTTCAACCACCAAAACAGTATTGCCAAGATCTTTGAGCTTTTTAAGCGTTTCAATAAGTTTTTTATTATCTTTTTGATGAAGACCAATTGACGGCTCATCCAAAACATATAACACTCCTGTTAATCCGCTTCCTATTTGGGATGCAAGCCGGATTCGTTGCGCTTCCCCGCCGGCTAGTGTTTCCGCTCCTCTTGAAAGTGTCAAATAATCAAGTCCTACATCTATTAGAAAAGTAAGTCTTTGTTTGATCTCTTTAATAATAATATTTGAGATTTCTTTCTCTTTTGAAGACAAAGTATCTTGAAGCTTATTAATAAAGTCATATGCATCAATAACCGACATATCGGAGACATGAACAATAGACCTTTTATTAATAGTAACCGAGGTGGCTTCTTTTTTTAATCGAGCCCCATTGCATGTTCCGCACGTCTCATATCTCATATATCGCTCTATCCGCGCTTTCAAAAACACGGATTCAGTAGATTGATATTTTTGTCTCAATTCCCAAAGAATTCCGCGGAAAGGCTCGCGAATTTGAGTATCAGCCCCCCATCTATTTTGTCCTAAAACTTCGTATTCTTTATCCCCCGTTCCTTTTAGGAGTAATTCTTTCTTTTCTTTACTTAAATCCGAAAGGCTTTTTGTTTGGGGAATATTGTTTTCCTGACAAAACGTTCTAAAAGTTCTGGAAAACCATGTATCGTTTTCTAATTGGTTTCCGAAAGGCAACACCCCTCCTTCGTTTATTGAAAGATTGTTATTAAATACCAGATCTTTATCTACATTTAAAATAGTTCCCAAGCCGTTACATGCAGAACATGCTCCATGAGGCGTGTTAAAAGAAAATATTCGTGGCTCTACTTCCTGTATTGAAATATTGCAGTACGGACAAGCAAATTTTTCCGAAAATAGCTCATCTTGCATCTTTTTTGGTTTTTCCGGAATTGAAAACCCCGGATCTTTTATGGTTGAAACTATTATTTCCTGTTTTCCAAACTTTAGTCCCTGTTCAACATCGCTTGCTATCCTTTTCCTATCGGTATCTTTGGATAACACAACCTCATCTACCACCAGTTCTATCGTGTGTTTGTTTGTTTTAATCAAAGAAAACTCTTCATTCAAAGAAAAGATCGAACCGTCGATCCTTACTTTTTTGTAACCCCTTTTTTTCAGATCCGAAAATAACTCTGTATATTCTCCTTTTCTGTCTTTGACAATAGGGGATAATATCAGTATTTTAAGTCTTGAGCCTGCCTTATCCCTATTTAAAAGATCATAAATAGCATTTGTGATTTGCTCCGGAGACTGATGTGAAATTTCCCTGCCACAATTCGGACAATGAGGATGTCCGATACGGGCATACAAAAGCCTTAAATAATCATAAATTTCGGTTACTGTTCCCACCGTGCTTCTGGGATTACGGGAAGTTGATTTTTGATCTATCGATATTGCAGGAGAAAGTCCCTCTATTAGGTCAACATCCGGTTTTTTCATTACACCCAAAAATTGCCTGGCATACGAAGAAAGACTTTCTACATAACGTCTTTGCCCTTCAGCGTAAATAGTGTCAAAAGCCAATGAAGACTTCCCGCTTCCGGACAAACCTGTAAAAACAACAAGCTTATTTTTGGGAATTTCCAGATCAATATTCTTTAAATTATGTTCTCTAGCACCTTTGATTATTATCGAATCCATAAAGCGATCTATTATTATACAGGATTTAAATCCGAATACCAAAACGCGAAATTTAAACAGTCGAAAATAGTTAATCGATAATAGAAAATGGTTATAGAAAATAGATATTAGACAATGGCATATGCAAATTTCAATCTTCCAATTTCCATTACCATTTTCCAATTTCTAACAACTAATTTCTCAAGTTAAAGAGTTTCGATATTCGAGTTTCGAATTCTATTTTCAGAAAGCGCAAGTTTATGCTCTGTTGGAGTAGGAGCCATCTCTTGTGTCAACGATAATTTCGTCTCCGATGTTGATAAACAATGGAACTTTGGTTGTTAGTCCGTTTTCCAGCGTTGCGTCTTTGTAAACATTGGTTGCCGAATTTCCTTTGACACCCGGATTTGTGTCGGCTACTTTCAATTTTATTTTTGGAGGAAGAATCATGCTTAGCGCTTCTTCTTTATTAAAACAAATAGTTACGATTTCCCCCTCTTTTAGATACTTGCTTTCTCTCAGATTCTTGGAAGGAATAATTATTTGATCAAAAGTTTGGGGATTCATAAAAAAGCTGGAATCCCTGTCTTTGTAAAGATATTGAAGCTCCTTTTTCTCGATCCTTACAGGATTTACTTCGCCATTGCTGGCAAAAGTTTTCTCAGTTGTTGAGCCTTTTCTCAAACTTCTGACTTTTACCTGAACCACAGAGCTTGTTTTTCGAAGATGCATATTGTTGTACGTTAGCACTTCAAAAATATCTCCGTGTTCTTCAAATGTTACCCCCGGCCTAAGAGATGTTACTGGAATCATAGTATTGTATTTTACAATATGCAGAACCACTTGACAAATGTTAAATGTTTCTAATATGATGATTATATGAGATTAAAACTTCTTCTTTGTTCTATACTTTTCTTCCTGGTGTTTCCTCTTCAGGCAAATGCTCTAACCGCTACAACCGGTACCGAATCAGCTGATTTAATGATGCTAAAAAAAGATCAAATTAGAGAAAGAAAACAAGAAACCCGCGAGGCTATTCAGGCAAAAAAGGACGAATTTAAATTGCGCTTGCAAACAATTCGCGATCAGAAGAAAAAACTGATAGTTGAAAAATTGGACACCAAACTGGCAACTGTAAATAGAAATGCCGTAGCCAGGTTCACTTCCGTTTTGGAAAAACTCCAAGCAATCTTAAATAGAATTATCGGTAAGGCCAATACGCCGTCGTTTAATGCCGCAACAGCATCCGCCCAACTTGCTATCAATAATGCAACCGCCATAGTCGCAAGCCAATCGGCAATGGTGTATGTAATCCAAATCGCAAGCGAGTTTGCCTTAAAAACAAATGTAGGCTCATCTGCAAGTGAGTTAAGATTGGATTTGCGTGACGCTCGTAAGGCAATTGTGGACGCAAAACAAGCTGTCATGAATGCTGTAAAGGAACTCGCGAAAGATAGAAAGAATGGGTCTTCCGCAACAGGGAGCGCTCAATAAAATACTATGGATAACAATTTACCGACAAATCAGCCAATTCAAGCAGATCAAACTCAGGTTCCAACCCCGCCGGTGCTAACACAAACGCCGGTACCGCCTATTGGTCAACAGCCTTCACCCCAAATGCCTCCTCAGCAAGCTGCGCCTGCTAAGAAAAGCCATCTAATGACAACGCTTTTGATTCTGATAGCATTTTCTCTCATTGTAATTCTTTCTGTTTATATTTATCTTTCGTTTTTCAGTAACAAACCTCAAGATTCTTCCTCCGTACAGATAGAAAATACAATTAGCCCTGCAGCTCCTACGGTTGTAAAAAACGCAGACGAGGAAGAACTAAATAATATAGACGTAGGAAACGTAGATGACGACCTCAAAGACATAGACGCAGACCTTCAGCAGCTATAAATCCACTCGTAATTTTTTTTGGTGATCCGGCAGGGATTCGAACCCTGGACCAAGAGCTTAAAAGGCTCCTGCTCTACCACTGAGCTACCGGACCTTATTATTGACCAACCAATCAATATATTTTCTACTTTTATATGATTTAAGTTTACTTTCTCTCTGTCTAGCTTCAAACAAACTATGAAATTCTTCTGTATATACTAGCTTATTTGTTTTCAAAACTCTAGTCGTTCTAGTTTTCCCTAAAGCATGCTGCTTTAAGCGTCTTTTCAAATCGCTCGTAGAGCCGATATAATACCTATTTGTATCCTCGTTCTTCAAAATATATAACCAGAACATTTATTCTCCTGCTCTACCACTGACCCCGATTAAATCGGGGCTGAGCTACCGGACCCATCTGGGACAAAACCTAAGGTTATTATACCAGCTAATCTATTCGCTTGACAAGATAAGTAAAAAAAACATAAACTATGTATGGTTCAAAATATAAAAGTACTCGCCTAAGCTTACCGTTCGCCTTTTCACTACTATTCGTAGACGGCTCACGGAGCGCTTCAATGGCGGGCAGGGAGGAGGTGAAGATTAATATGAGTAGTGATGTTGGAAATACGCTTCTCACTTCTTTAAACAATGCTTTGATACTTATTGTTAGCTTTGTTCCCAAATTTGTTATCGGTTTGACAATAATTTTAGTCGGAATCATCATAGCTTCTATTGTTAAAGATGTTGTTTTGCAAATCTTAAAAACACTAAAGGTCGAGATGCTTCTTAAACGATACGGAGTACCCGAAGCAAAAGACGATCTTACATGGACAAATATATTATCCCAAACAGTAAGATGGTTTATAATTGTTGCCTTTTTAGTTCCGGCAGCAGATATTTGGGGATTACCAAGAGTAAGCATTTTAATAAATCAATTTCTGCTTTACGTACCAAATGTCTTTGTTGCGGCAATAATTGCATTGGTTGGATTTGTTGTTGCGCGAATTGCGCACAATGTTATACAAGCGTCAGCAAAGGGTTTGTCGGAAGATACTGCAAACACTATTGCGTCTATAGCGCACTGGGCAATTATTGTATTCGTTGCATTGGCAGTTCTTAATCAATTGGGAGTTGCAACAGATCTAATAAGAATACTGTTCATAGGCTTTGTTGCCATGATTGCTCTTGCAGGAGGACTGGCATTTGGATTGGGCGGTAAAGACACGGCTGCTAACATTCTTGAGGGTATTAAGAAAAAACTCAAGTAATCTTGATCAAGCATAGTGTTTTAGAGTATAATGCCTAAAATAGGTAAGGCGTTTTATGCCGCCATCGTCTAGTGGCCTAGGACATCTGGTTTTCAGCCAGAGAATCAGGGGTTCGAATCCCCTTGGCGGTACAAAAGTTATGGTGGAGCAAGGTTTAGCAGGCAAATATGCTGAAGCTGTTAAGGAGCTTCAGCCGTGGGAGAAAAAGACTCAAGATGTTATAAGAAAACATAATCTACTCGGAAGACTTAATATTACCAGCAAGAAAGATGCCTCCCTTTTTGAATCATATTTAGTCACAAGACTAATTAAAACGGAGATTTACGATAACACTAAATTTCTAAATCCTAATTCTCTTGTAACAATCGAGGCTGGTTTTTCACGAACACGGCAGGAAGAAATAGTTAGAATAAATCAAAATGCTATGGATTATCAGTATTTATTTTATTTAGAAGAATTTAATCGTATGTTTGTAGTAAAGTCTTATCTTACTACGGAAGAACGAAACAGGGCAAGAACTATTGAGCATGCAGTTAATGGCTTATGTTCACATGCCATAGTTTTCGATGAAAGAAAATCAAGATCCGAATTTAAACCTACTAAAAAATTATTAGAGACTTGGACCCAGACTTGGAAAGACCGGGTAAAACGATCTTCCTAAATCCGGGTTGCTTTGCTATTCGGGATAGAAGTTAAGCAGCTCTACGTTTATAGGCTAGCTTCCCGCATTTACCATATACTTAAATTCTCAAGTTTGTAAGGGTGTTTATTGAATACTTTGAAACTTCTTGAGGAACTCAACGAATACTTTTCCGTAAGGTGATAATGTATGCTCAACAAATTTACCTCTATAGTCTTTGTTTATAAGACCTGCCGTAACCAGTCTTCGAGTATGTTCGCCTATTGTTTTTTCGTTTGCTTTAAGTCTTTCGACAATCGACTCAAGCGTAATCTTCTTATTTTCGGAAATTAAGAGTAAGATAGCGATTCTATAATGATTCGCCATGCCTTTAAGATGTCTCTCCATTTGCCTTGTAGACTTCATACAATATTTAATATAACACAGATATACCAACATTCTCAAGTATTTAAGGGTGTCTTGACAGTATGGGATGTAGTAATTGGTGTTTGGAGTGTAGAGCGTGACATGTGGGAATTTAGGCATGGAGGATGTTGTGTGTGATTTGTTGCGATAAGAAGTAGTTTATTTTTCAAAGGCTAGTACCGCTTTCCTATATTTGCAAAAATCGCAATCCTCACCTGACTCAGGCAGCATATCTAATTTCAAACACTCAATCGTGTTAAAAATCGTATCCTCTACCCATTTGTCGTCTCCCGTATAGGAAATTATTCCTATGTCAAATTCGAGCTTTGCGTCAAACGCTTCTTTATCTGTAATACCGTTGCAATAAACAAAATAGCCGGTATTAGAAACATTAAACCCGTTTTTTCTAAATAACCACTGGTAAATTTCCATTTGCCTTTTATATCCACTTTGCCACTCGGCATCAATGGTTACTTCCTCCTCTTTTGACGTAGCTTTGTAATCAACTATATGAAGCTCTTCTTTTGGATTTTTCCAAACATCATCAATTCCTCCGGTGATAACAACATTGGAACTATCTATCGGAAAAGTAATTCCTCCGCGCAGAGCATCTCTCCATTCATTTAGCTTTTCATGGGAAAATGGAATAGCGTCTACTCCGTAATGCTTCATAAGCGGATGTTTCGTGCCTTTTACTCTATGTATATCAAATTCTTTTTTAAGAAGCTTATCCACTGCAGAGTTTAAAGAAAATGGATATCCGGGGGGTTGTGCAACTCCTAACTTTCTGTCAAGGTAAAAACAACGGGGACAGGAAATAAAAAGATCAATCTTGCTCCTACTTAACCTAAACGTTTCTTTGGAATTTTTATCGTAAAGATTCTTTGTTCTGTTTGGATTATAATATTTCGACATTAATTATCCATCTCTCCTTTCATAGATTTGTCCAAAACAGAATCGAAGAGTTCTTTGAGGAGTAATTTTTGCTTTTGCAAAAGTTTTTTGTAATCCTGCACAGCCTCCAGCTTTCCAACAATCTCTTGCTGTGCCCCTAGATTAGGAATCTTTATTTTTATTTCCTTAATCTTATTAGCATTAAATTGGGGCTGGCCGGTACCAGAGACTAATCTTTTTGCTTGATTCCAATAGTTTCTAGACCTAGAAAACAACCAAATATATCCCGGCAATACCTTTGACTTATCAGGAATAATTCTAATTAAGAATGAAGCAAACACCGATGGTTGATCAAGACTAAAATGAAGGATCTTTCCATAGGTCGCACCTGTTCTCGCTAACAAAAGGTCACCTTTATTTAAAATGTATGGTTTTAACAATTCAATATCGTCCGAGATAAATTTTTCGTCATCTTCTCTGATTTCACCATACTCATTAATATCTGTAATTCTTATAAATCTATATTGTCCTACATTTTGAGCTGACTGTGTATAGCCATACTGAAAACTACAAACTTTACTCAACGACTGAGATTCTATTTCTAAATCCTCTAATTCTTTAAAAACTAAAGACTCGAAAAGTTCTTCGGTTTTGGTGATTTGGAGATCATTTAGCTCTTGCGCTTTTCTAATCGCATCCAACCTCTCCACAATCTTTTTCTGCGACTTTAGAGGTGGCACTGGAATATCCAAGTCTTTAACCGCTCTCGTACTAATTT
>MFNZ01000004.1 GCA_001782195.1 Candidatus Levybacteria bacterium RIFCSPHIGHO2_02_FULL_37_13 | reverse complement strand
CTCCTGACTGGAGCGTAGTAACCTCAGACTTGGATACTGCTGACGCAGATACAGACAATTTTAATCCTAGCACATGGAAGGAAGGAGATACGCTTTATACGGTCTGGTTTGATAATAGCAGAGACACATACCAATTTAATACAATCAACACGACTACAGATGGACTTGGCACTACTTGCAACGGAGTTGATGAAGGAAATGCGGGAGGGGCTGGTCCTTCTATCGCAGTAGCAGATGATGGCGATGTCTATATTGTATTTGCCGCTGGATCGACTGGAACTTACGAGCAGGTGAGCAAGATTGCATCAGGAGGCTGCACACGCACTGGTCTTACTTCTATTAATAGTACAACTCCAGGTTATGATCAGGGTGACTGGGCGGAGATGCTGACAATAGGAAATAATGCTTTATTAATATTTGCGGCAGATAATGGTTTACGCTCAAGCGGCTATGATGATACTGCAGCTGTATGGGATGCCGATACTAATGATATCGATATCAATGGCGCAACAGCAAACAATACCACTTTAGATTTTTCAGCTGTCACTGACGGGACCGATGTATGGGTAATACAACGAAATGGCACAACAGGCGACAGTGAAACATTTAAGTGTTCAGCTTGTTCTGTAACTGCAGCCAATACTTGGACAGCTCTTGATGAACCGTGGGGATCTGGAATGACAGCATCCCAATATGTAGGACTTTCGTATATAAGTGATACGAATGTATTGGCAGCAGTTATGCTTGATGATAGGGGCAGCGATACTTATTTTTCAAAGAGCACCGATGCCGATACTATTTCCTGGGGATCAGAATTTTCATTTGCAGGAGGCGGAGTGACAGAGATAAACAATTCGGGCATGACGGCAAATGTTACCAGTGAAGATCAGGTAGCAGTTGCATATTTTGATACTACCAACAACGAATTCGAGTTTGCAACCGTACCTGAAAACATCTTACTATTGCTACTATTGGTTCCATTCTTCCGCAAGTTGTTTTTTGGGAAGGTGAAGAGGCTAAGAAAACCTACTCTTTTCCAATAATAATTCTTGCGGATGCTGTTGAGTCGGTTAGTTCACCTGATAAAGTAGCTGTTGGAAGAGTGTCTTTTAAATCTGCCAAAAGGAGTTCAGCTTGATCCATCATGGCTTTATCGATTAAAACATGGATTGTAGTGTAGGTGTCATCTTTTGCATTTCCTGTTTTTATAACTTTATATCCTAAAGACTCAAGAGTTCGAGATATTTTTGTTGCAGCGCCGGCAATGCCCGAACCGTTTAGAACCTCAAGTGTCCACTCGGACCTTTCAAGGCTTGGCTTTGTTGGTTTTTCGACTTGAGGCTGTTTTGCCTCCAACTCAACAGTCTTTATGGTTTTTTCTTGCCCTTGCATATTATTAAGAGCTATTATGAGAGTTAGTGTTGCCAAAAGTATTAAGGCAACAAAAAGAAGACCCGTGAAGAACATAATCTTTTGTTTCTTATTGCCTTTCATTTAAGTTCATTGTAACATAAGTTTAATGCTCATAAAATCAATTGTTAAATTGTTTCATTGCTATATTGTTTTTTGCTCTACAAGATTTTCAGCAATTAAGCCACGTCAAACGTGGCTGAAACAATTTAGCAATGTAGCAATCGTTCTCATAGTTTTCTTTCTATCATCTCTTATCTTTGCTGTTCCGGTCAAGGCTGCGGTTTCGTCTTGCAGCTCGTACATAAATCCAGTTGTTGCCAACATTAGTACCAGTCCCAACTTGACTTTTACTGTAGACAACCCGTCAGCTCAAACTATAGTTTGGGTTAAATTTACCTCGCCTTCATCTAACTTTACTGTTACCTCAGCCTCTGCAACCGGTTGGTCTGTAACGACTTCGTCTTCAACCGCTACTTTTACTTCGGGCAGTATTGCTGCTCAGGGAAGCGGATTACTTACAGTTGCTACAACTATAGGAAGCGCTACAGGATCGGAAAGTTGGACTGTTGCGGTTTCGGATTCTACCGATGGAAGCAGTGCAACAACTTGCGGCGGTTCAACAAGCATTACAGTTGTATCCACAGACGAATCATCGCCTACGCTATCAGACCTTACAGTTTCAGATATTAGTGATACTTCTGCCAAAATAAGCTGGACAACAAACGAGAATACTACTTCTACAGTTAATTATGGGAAAACCATTGACTATGGAAGCTCTACAGCTATTTCGTTAGGAGTGTCTCATTCCGTAACAATAAGCGGGCTTACTGCCAATACAACTTATCACTTCAATATTATTTACAGCGATCCTGCAGGGAATGAAGAAGAAACAGGAGATAATACTTTTACAACAGCAAAGCAAACAACTACAATTACGAAAACAGAAACAAAGACTGAAACTAAGCTTGTGAGTCCTACCCCAACTCCAACACCTCTTCCGGATAGAACACCACCACTCTTGAGTATTGCCACAGATTTGTCTATTCCATATGAAACTGCTCCTGAGATTTCCGGGAGCACAACTGATGCAAAGTCAGCAATTGCCAGGATTGAATATTCAACAGATGATGGCAGAATATGGGCCGAAGTCTACACGGCTAATGTTGCTGTAAAATCATTGCCTTTATCTGTGTCTTTTAAATTTACACCAAGTTTATCTGACGATGGAAACTACAATCTAAAAGTCCGCGCTACAGATTCTTCTAACAATATAGGGGTTTCCAAAACACATACTCTTATTATTGACAGGCTTCCTCCGCGTGTTGGAGGGAATTTTGTCTTTTTTGGTCCCCAAGTGCTTCAGGCGGATAGATATGGTTCTTTGGTGACTCTTGCAGGGTTGGATCAGAGGATTACCCTTTCGGCAGTAGGCGGACCAACCACAATAGATATTGTGTCGGAAGGCGACTTAGATAACAAATCAAAAACCCAAATGTTTTCTTTGGTTAAAAACCCTGATAATGGATTATGGGTGGGAACGCTTGCGTTTTCCAAAGATGGCCTTTTCCAATTAAAAGCAAAAGCTATTGATGGTGTTGGAAAAAAAACACAGAGAAACTTAAATTCTGTTATTGTTCTTTCTCCCGGAATAGTAAATTCTCAGGAGACTAAAAAGCCAATTGTTGGAGCAAAAGTAACACTTTTCTATCAGGAGCCAACCTCTAAGGTTTGGATGGTGTGGGATGCAAAACCGTTTGGCCAGACAAACCCCCAATATACAAAGGCAAATGGATTGTATAAGCTTTTTGTTCCATCCGGAATGTATTACCTCAAAATCGAGGCAAAAGGATTTGCGGCATTGACCACATCTTTGTTTCGCATTGACAAACCAAGTCCTATTAACAGTAATTTTGAGTTGAAGATGGGAAAATTCTTTAAACTTGGACCATTTTCTATTACACTTCCTGACTTTTCAACAAGCAGAGTCCCCGTAAGGCTTTCAGGACCTGAAATAAGAAAGAATGAGAGAGATTTAGGATTGCTTGATAAAGAAGCGCCTCTTTTTGAGCTGTTGACTACTGGCGGATCAACATTTGATATTCTTAAGCTTCGCGGCAGACCAAGTATGATTACTTTTGTTACTACATGGTCTCCACCCGCTGTTGAGCAATTAAGCGTACTTGAAAAGGTGGCAAAAGATGGTTCGATTCGGAGTGTCGCCGTATCAACTCAAGAGTCTTTATCGCAGCTTACTATGTTTCAAAAAAGGGGAGGGTACACGATTCCCATAGTTGTTGATCCCGATGGTACGTTGGTAGAGAATTACAAACTTACCTCACTTCCTATGCATTATTTCTTGGATCGATATGGCGTTGTGAAAAAGGTGGTTTCAGGAGTACTGAATGAAGCTGAGATTAAGGATGCGATTGCAAGCATTAGGAAATTCTGATGTACTATCTGATATAGTTATTATATGCTACAGTTTCAGTTTGTTTTACAAAACGCACATTTTGCACTAAGCTTGCTGGCGGCATTTGTTTTTTTTGCGATGTTTTGGCTATACCTTGATGCTTGGCTTGCGAAGAAGGGTTTTAAAGAAGGATGTAAGTGGTTTGGAGCGCTGCTTCTTTCTTTTTCTTTTGTTGTCCATGCAATTGCTCTGGAGCAGACTGCTTTTGTAAAGCCGATTTTGCCACACGAGATAAATCTTCTTTTGGTATCTGTTCTTAGAGTTTTTGGATACCTAAGTCTTATGCTTGGGATTGTTATGGATCGTTTGGAGCCTCGTCCAAGTCTAAATGGATTGTTGATATTTCCAAAAGGTTTATCATTTGCTAGTGCAGGTATGCTTTTTTATCCTATACTTTCCAGCATGGTCGGATTTTTATATCTTCGACGTGCCACAGTTGGTCTTGAAAATCATATAAAGCCTGTTGCAGCTGCTTTTTTTATACTGTCTCTTTCCGAACTTACCTCGCTTGCGCAGCTTTTTCGAGCAACTGATAATATTCTAATTTTGCAGCTTGTTGCTCCATTTGAAAAATTGTGGCTTTTGGAGCATGCGTTTCTTCTTGGGGCTATAGTGATTCTTGGGCGGTGGGTGTTTGGCTATCTTCTAAAACGTATTCAAACCCAGCTTGTGATGATTCTATCAACTTCTACTCTTTTAATCTTCTTAATAACAACTGTCTCTTTTACCTTTTTGCTCCTTCGCGACTTTGAGAGAACAACACTTTCCCATCTTGAAACAGATGTGAGCGTACTTTCTTACGCAATCGAGAGTAAAAAAGAAAGCAGTCTTTCAGATGCCGAAGTTGTTGTCCAAAATAATACAGTGAAATCGGCAATTGTTGATAATGATCGAAAGACGCTTAGGGAAATAGCTTCCTCAACGCTTTTAGCAAAAAAACAGTCGATACTTACGATTGTTTCAGATAGGGGCGAAGTGTTAATGCGGGGTGAGGATCCTGAAAAAATCGGCGACTCTCTTACAGATGATCCTCTTGTAAAAAACGCGCTTTTGGGAAAGGTTGTAACTTCGGTTGTTACTCGTGATCGCGCGCTTGCTCCTGAGCTTTCGGTTCGATCAGCGGCTCCTATTAGAAGCGAGAATAAAATTATTGGCGTTGCAATAGTTGGATCTGTTGTTGATAATGCTTTTCTTGATGGAATAAAGGCGGCGACAAAATTAGAATCTTCGGTTTATGCAGGCAACATCCGTAGTGCAACCACAATTATTTCTCCCGATGGTAAATCTCGTTGGGTTGGGATTAAAGAGGAGACAGAGGCTGTGAAGCGAAAAGTACTTGACGAAGCAAAAATTTACACCGGAGGAGTAAATATTCTTAATACTCCTTATTTTGCCGCATATGCGCCGCTTCTTAATGTTGATAACAATCCGGTTGGGATGCTTTTTGTTGGCAAAGAGCAGACTAGCGTACTTCAGGCAGCAAGTAGGTCAATTGAATTAACTTTTATAGTTGCGGTAACACTTATTGTTTTTTCTATGATCCCGGCTTTTTTGATTGCAAAGTATATTACTTACCAGGTGAAGTGATTAAGCCTTTAAGTATGGATAATCAATCTAATTCGGTTGGAAATATTTTTAGTAAGCAAACTGCTTATACTGTTCAGGGTCTTCTTTATAGCCTAGCCATAATTATGGCTTCTACGCTTCGCTTGGAGGATTTAGGACATCGACTACTGCGAGAGCTTATTTCTGCAATGCGCGTTGTCCATGGAGCGTTTGTTCTTATAGGAGAAGAAGGTAAAATTTATGAGGTAATTCACGAAGGTTACACTTTGACTCCTGAGTTTGATGAAAACGAGATAAAGATTCTTTCCAATCAGGAGAAGATGTTGGTTTTTTCCGAGCTTCCAGAAGGTGAGCTTAAAGATATTATGCAAGGACTCGACGTAAGCTTAGTTGTGTACTTACGAACAGAAGAAGAAAATATTGGATTGCTGCTTCTTTCAAAAAAGCTTTTGGGAGCTCCTTATAAGCCTTATGATATGCAGATGCTTAAGATATTAGCTCCTGTGGCCGCTGTTGCATTCCAAAATGCCCGAAGCTTTGAGGAGATTAGGCAATTTAACACAACCTTGGAGCAGAAAGTTGCTCAAGCAACAAACGAACTTAAAAGTGTAAATGAAGGCGTATATAAAAGAAACCTTGAGCTTGCTAAAGTTTCTGAAGATCTGTCTCGCGCCAATCGAAAGCTTAAAGCCTTTGATAAGCTAAAAGATGAATTTTTGTCTGTTGCCTCGCATGAACTTAGGACTCCTATGACTGCGATTAAAGGTTTTATTTCAATGATTGAGGAAGGAGATTATGGTGAAGTAGGCGATAAATTGCGTACGCCGCTTCGGGATATTGAGATATCTACAGATAGACTTATTAAGCTGGTTAATGATATGTTGAATATTTCAAGAATCGAAGCAGGAAGACTGAAATTTGCTATCTCTGAGTTTTTCATTAATGATCTTTTATCCGACATTGTTTCATCGCTTCAGCCGCTCGCAAAAGAGAAAAGAATTAGTCTTGAAATCAGCGAATTTGAAAAGATTAGAGTGCAAGGGGATGAAGATAAAGTAAGGCAGATTTTAGATAATTTAATTGGAAATGCGTTAAAGTTTACGGATAAAGGAGGCGTTACTCTTTCGAAACGTTCTAAAGATGAAGAGATTGAGATTTTGGTTGCCGACACGGGAATCGGTATTGCTCAAGAAGACCAGGGAAAACTTTTTAAAAAATTTGAGTTAATACAGCCCCAAGATGTTGGGCGTCCCACAGGATCTGGATTGGGGCTTTATATATCTCGTGAGATTGCAAGAAAAATGGGAGGAGATGTATGGCTTGAGCGATCAATTAAAGATAAAGGGAGCACATTTGTTTTTTCTCTGCCTCTTGCAAAGATGGATATTGCCAAAAAGGTAAAAGCGGAAATTGAGAAAGAAGCGCTCGCCCATCCAGATCAAAAGACGTTGGTTTGATATTGTTTAGGCACGCGATTTCTGCTAGACTAGAAAAAAGAAATATGGCAAAAATTCTTATAGTAGAAGACGATTTACTTCTTCATAAAATGTATAGGAAAAAATTTGAGGTTGCAGGTTTCGTAGTGGATGCGGCATACGATGGAGAAGAGGCTATAGGGAAGATGAAAACATTTGCTCCTGATATTGTCCTTTTGGATGTGATGATGCCTAAACTTAATGGAATTCAGGTATTAGAGAAAGCGCAAGCAGATAGTACTCTGCGACATATTCCAGTGATTGTTTTAACAAATCTGGGTGGAGCTATAGATGCGCAAACTGCGCTAAAAAAGGGCGCTGTTTCTTATATGGTAAAATCAGATTTTACACCAAGCGAAGTAGTTGCAAAAGTACAAGAGTTTCTGTCAACACGTAAAGTAGGATAGATATGGCTAAAATACTTATTGTCGAAGATGACCCTTTAATATCCCGGATGTACCAACAAGCATTTACGTTTCATAATTTTGAAGTTGAAGTTAGTTTTGATGGAGAAGAAGGGATTGAAAAAGTAAGGAAGGGGAAACCTACGATTATTCTTCTTGATATCATGATGCCCAAAATGAATGGTCTTAAAGTGCTTGAAAAGCTGAAGGCTGATCCCCAGACCAAAAAAATTCCTGTGATTGTGTTAACTAACTTAGCAGAAGAACAAGACGCAGAAGCAGCCCTTTCTTTAGGAGCTGTAAAATATATTATTAAAAGCGAATATACGCCAAAACAAGTTGTTGACATGGTAAAAGAAATACTTGCCGCATACTCTAGGGACGAAGTGCCAAACCCCTCAAAGCCTTAGAGAGATTCCAATGTGTTATTATAATTGTAAATATGACACATTCTTTTTTTCACTATGTACTAACAATTGTTTTTGAAATTTTTAAGGCTGTTGTGGGATCGTCTTATTGGTATGTAATTGGATTTGTAGGATTTCTTATTTTTAGGTCAAAAATGTCCCCATTTGATCTGGTTATTGGATTGCCGCTTTTAATTGTTGGAATTGGCGTTGCGGTAAACTCTTTGGAAACTGTATTCTTGGCTATATTTTCACCGAAATATAACAAAGGTATTTGCAGACTGTGCGATAAATCGTAATAATCATGCTTATTTCGACTGTTTTAGCTTTATCGGAGTTTTTTTCAGGCAATTTCCCAAATATTTACTGGTACCCGAATTGGTACTTGGGAAATCCATACCACTATCTAATTGGTCCGGTAGTACCAACAGTATTAACAATATTAAATATTAAACATCAAATATTAAATATTTATTTGGGGTTAATCGGGACGAGTTTTTTAGTCGGAACTTTAGGGATTTATTTATTTTTAAGGGATTGGGGAGCGGGCAAGCTGCAGGCTGTAGTGTCGGGAATTTTATATACAGTTTTGCCGGCAGGGTTTTTTCTTCTTAATCTTCAAAACGGACTTAACCATATAGCGTTTGGGTTTTTGCCTTTCGCATTCCTATTATTCAGGAGATTTATCCTCAGGGAAAACAGTTTACGGACATTTTTGTTGGTATTTATACTAACAACAATGTTTTTGACAAGTGTTTCGGTAATTCTCCCTTTGGTTATTGGTTTTGTTGCTATTGTTTTTGCTGAACGTAAAAGTTATTCTCACGAAAAGACGGGCAAAACAATTCTTCTAATTATTCTTTCTTTATTATTGTCGACTCTTTGGTATACGCCCAAGTTTTGGTGGGTGATCGCGGCGAATCCATCTGTAGGCGGAGTTCCGTTGGGAAAACTGATATGGTCTATTTTACAGTTCTTGCTGCAATTTTTGCCGCTTGTTCTTGCTATCTTTGTAATTAGACTAAAAAAGTACAAATTCGAAGGATATTTTCTTTTTGGACTGCTTTTTTTCGCATCGTTTCTTTTTTTGAGCATTGTTAGATTCATGAGCGATCCTGATTTTGTAATGGACTGGATTTCATTTGGATTAGAGATGCAATTCAGCTTAGCAGTAATGCTTGGAAATTTATTAGCTAAATTTTTAATTTTTAATTTTCAATTTTCAATGAAAATTTCAAATTTTAAATTTCAAATTAACAATGTAAAGTTGTTTATTGTATGCATGGGCTTACTCTTTTCAATAGCTATCTCATTATTAATAATAAAAGGTTTGTTTGTAAACTTAGGAAGCGATTATCAAAGTTCGATTACCTCAATTCTAAAAAAGAATGTCAAAGAGAATGAAAGAGTTTTTTTATCCGGTTCTTCTGTGTTTTTTATAAACTCAAAACTTAATATTCGGCAAGTAAGGGGTGGAGTAGACCAAAATTCTATTCATCCCTTTTGGGCAATGGGAGCTTATCAAATAAGAGAAGGGGAGAATAGCGATTTAGCGTATGGCTGGCTTAGAACTTTTGGTGTTTCTTATATATTAGTGCATGATAAAGACCTGCCTGCCGGCAGGCAGGAGTCAAAAGAACCATTCTATGACTTTAAGCACCCTGAAAAGTTCGCGTCCTGTCATCCTGAATTTATTTCAGGATCTCGAGCGATTGAGATTCCGAAATCCATTCGACAAGCTCAGGATCCTGAGTTTACCGAAGGACAAGTTCGGAATGACAATGATTGTGTAGATTCTGCGCTCTTTCAACTTGTCAAAAAAGATAATGGAGACATGCTCTACATGGTCAGCAATTCCTCAATCGGAAGAATTGCGGACTTGTATATTTTAAATGTTCAAAAGCCCAAAAATGGAGCGGATAATCAATCAATAAATAACTACATTTCATTGTTTAAAAGACCATTGGCAGTTAATTCTGCATTGCAGAATCGAAAACCAAACGAAATTTCTTTTGAAGAAAATATCAAGCAAGGCGAGGTGATTTCACTAGCTGTTACATATGACAAATTATGGAATTTAGCAGATGGAAAGGGAAGAATTGTCTCTGATTCTTTGGGAAACATGGTAATAATTCCAAAAGACACAGGATTGCAGAGATTCACGATTGCTTACAAAAGAAGTTTTTTAGATTTGGCTATACCATTGGGATTAAGTATGGTAATAGCAATAATTCTTATTAAGTATCAAAAAATTGCCCCTTACATTAAAAAGAGACTGCCTAAGATACACGTTGGGTTGGGAGAGAAGGAAGATTATTAATTTTCAATTTTTAATTTTCAATTTTCAATCAAATCTAAATATTAAATGTTTAAAAATTTAAAATTAAATTATTGAAAATTCAATGAAAATTAAAAATTGTAAATTAAAAATTTGGAATTACTCTCTTGCAATTCTATTTTTTAAAGGGTTATTATAAAGTAAGATGGAAAATACCGTGAAGCGTCGTATTGATTTCGAGAACAGGCTTTTGGACAATGGCGTATCGCGTTTTCGGCACGCGTTCGCGTGGTGGAAGGGAAGAAAGCTCAACAAAACCACACTTCTTTTTCTATTAACAATCTTTACAGTTAATTTATTTATTACATATCCCTTATTTGGACGGGATGTAAGTGCATCTTTTTCCTCCTCGGTTTTTCTTTTGTTGGCAGGCATTCTTGACAACGCGCATATTATGACCAAAAGCCAATTTTTCTCTGTGCTTACAATATTTTCCATAACTTTTGCTCCAATTAGTTACTATCTATTTGTAAGAAAAACCGCGATGCGGCATGAGTTAATAGCTCTTGTTGCAACGATGTTTTACATATTGCCTAATCCTTTAACAAATGGCGGTTCTGTATTATCAGAGGCTATACTAAATGGCGACGGAGCGCATGTTTTTGTCTTTTCTTTTTTACCGTTGTTTCTTTTGTACGTTCGAGCGTACATTTCAACAGGGGTAAAAGTTTGGGGCTTTATCGCGGCCATTATTACTGCTGTGGTTGCTGTTATTTCACCTTTCGCAACATTTAACCTTTTAATTATATTTGGAGTAATCACTGTGTCTGAGGGTTTTTTTAGGGATTTGAGGGAAAAAATCTCAAGGCTTATGTTTTTGCTCATTTCTTCTTTTCTTCTTTCTTTTTTTTGGTATTACCCGAATATCTTAGGCGAGATTGTAGTTTTGGAACATGTCTCGTTTGCTATCAATAAAATAGTTTCAATCTTACCTTTAGCAATTCCGATAATTCCTGTTGCGGGACTTTTATTGTTTTTGGTTTTTGATAGAAGAGAAAAACTAAAGCCTGTTTTCTTAGCAGTTTCCTTTTTTCTTATTTACGTAACTTTATATTTTATAAGCTCAGATCTTAATATAACAGGTATATTTACATCGAAAAGGTATCTTCTTGAGCTGGCATTTGGATCGTCTTATTTGCTGGCTATGATTTTTATAGTTGTTATTGAGCTAATGATTAGAAGCTATATTCCTAGAATAAAAAATGATGTATTGCTTTTTCTTAGTATTTTGACGTGTTCGGCTTTGATATTTCTGTTTGGCGCTTTTGCTGTGGTGGGAGTTATAAAAGGCCAGGAGCATTTGGCAAAACAGCCAATTGTAAATTCTTACAAGTCGGGAATTGGAAATATCGGAAGGGCTTTTAGTTTTAAAGACGGTTTATCTGTTGTACCGGTTGGCATATCTGTTTTGACATTTATTTTTCTTTTGTTGTATCTAAAGCTGGGGTCTGCTTCTGTTGTTAAGGCTAAAGAGGGAGAGTAGGATTTAGTGAAATTTTTTAACGATTTTAAATTATTAATATCTATAGTTTTTGCAGTATTTTGTCTGGCGCTAATAGCGTTTGTTAATTACCAGCAAATTGGGGATTGGTTTGGAAGCTCAGCTTCCTTTGGGAAAAATGGGCCGGCAAATTTAGGGTCGATTGAAGTTTCTTATGTGTCAATGGGACGGTTTTTGACCGACTTTGGTTTCCAGTCTTTCGCGCCTTTTTGGTACTTTGGATTTCCATTTCATCTTTTCTACACACCGCTTTTGCCCATTCTTGAAGCCTTGATTAATAAGATATTTGGAATTCCTTTATGGGAATCATATCGTTTGATAACAGGATTAGGTTATATAGCGGCTCCAATATCGGTTTTTTTCTTAGGGTGGCAATTGTCTAAAAGAGTAATTGGAGGTTTAATTGCAGGAATATTTTTTTCGGTTGGACCGACGATATTTTATTTTTTGGATCCCGGAGTAGCACTTGATAAGTTTTCTCTTAATTTTTGGGATCCCCGTAGATTTACTATCCTGGTTCGTTGGGGAGAGGGACCGCATATATTCTCTCTAATTTTTGTTCCATTGGTGGGATTGTTTTTTTCTAAGCTTCTGGAGGACCGAAGGTTCCGCTGGCTTGTTTTATCATCCATATTTCTTGGACTTGCAGGCTTGACTAACGCCATCGGGCTTTTTTCAAGCATTCTTTTGGTGCTGAGTTTGAGTTTTGTAAAGTTTGCGCAGGCCCGGGAGTTTCGCGCAAGACCAATATTATCGGGTGTTCTTGT
>MFNZ01000003.1 GCA_001782195.1 Candidatus Levybacteria bacterium RIFCSPHIGHO2_02_FULL_37_13 | reverse complement strand
ATTGTGTTTTTGTTTTAACAATGTGTAGGCAGAAGATAAACCGGTGAATCCTGCTCCGATAATTGCAATTGTCATAACGGTTAATATCCTTTACGAGTAAGAAGAAACAGGAGAAGGCCAATGGCAGCTGTTGCCGCGCCAAGTATACCAACAGTAAGAGTAGAGGAGCTTCCCGGAGCAGCAATAGTAGGAATGGGTGTTGCGGATAAAGTTGATATTGGGCTTGCGGTAGCTGTCGGTTCCGGTGTTAGAGCTAGAATAGGTGTTGGGGTGGATGATGGTGTAGCCGTTGGGGTTAGCGAAAATGCTAATGTTGGAGTCGCAGACGGGGTTGCGGATTGGCTGACTTGCGACCCTTGCGCATGGACAGTAAATGATTGAGTTATGGTTTTAAGTATTCCTAAAGCATCCCTTGTGGTAATTGTTATTGTATGAATACCAGGAGAAAGGGGGGTGGTTGGACGATACTTCCATGCTCCGGATGCGTCAGCAGTTACCTGTGTTTCTATATTTTCCAGAGAATGAATAGTAATAGTTACGGTTTCATTGGGTAATGCGGTACCGTTAAATTGAGGCTTTTGATCGGTAAACTCCTGGTCTTTTTTGGGAAGAGTTATTTTTGGCGTATTAGCCGAAACCGATCCCGATTCTTCAGAAACGGAAATAGACGGGAATCCTATGAACTCTGCAGATTCAGAAGCTAGAGGTGTTGAGTCTATAGTGAAGTCGTAATCGTTGGAGAGAGTTATGCTTGGAAGAATATCTTTATAGGCTGACGTAGTGACATTGGACTTAAGAGTCTCGTTGACAATTAAAATATTAATTATAGTATTTTCATCAAAAACAGGATAGGAGGAAAGATCGTTTGATCGCATCGTATTAATGGGCAGCACATAGCTTCCATCAGCGTTTACGATCGTTGAGATAACTTGCGAATTATCTGTGGTTGCATATGCGATTGCTTCAGTTGGTTTATCGCCATTGGGCAGAGAAATTTGTCCGCTTAGTAAAATTTGATTGACAGGTTCGTCATTAATCGTTGGTCCCGTAGATACCTCGAAGGGATTACCGTTATCTAAAAACAATTTTTGTCCGGATGTAATTGAGAAAAAATAACGGGTCTCGGGAGTAAGATTTTTAACTGTAATGCTGTGAACTTTGTGGGGGACTACTAAGTCTGCGTTTTGATCCCTTTCATCAAAAGCAGCCTGCCCAAGATTTTTGTCTTTTCCGAAATTAATTGAGCCGACTGACTCGTCTTGAGTGGTAAAAGTTACTGTAAATGAAGTATCGGAAATATTAGATATTTTTGGGTCTTGAGGAGTTTGCGCAAATTGCGCCTCGCCTGAGAATATGACGCCATTCTTGACAAGAAAACTGGTTACAGCTATTCCTATTGTTATAATGCCTATGCCTAAAAGTGTTGGAATGTGCCTGCTCCAGATAGTATTTTTCATGGTGTTATTTCTCCTCCTTCTGATGCGATCAATGCGGAATCAGTGCTCTGCGGTTCAATGGTAATTTCCGGAGTTATTTCCGGTGTAATTTCCGGAATGTCGTTGGAGCTTACCGGTGGAGTTAAAGGGACGGCGATGTTATAGCTTGGAGATATTTCGGCTCTGGTTTTTATCTTGTTAATTGTTGATTGGTCAAAAGTGGGAGTTATTGGAAGGATTTCCTTTTGTAAATCTTCAGGCGTTGTCGATACAACAGAGTTATGGTATATGTTAAATGCAATCCATGCAACTACAATAAAGAAAGCGGATCCTAACAGTACGATAATATCTTTATACATCATAGGTTATATTTTATAATAAGTAATTCCCTGAAAATTGAGTCGTAATGTTTCATTATTATTTTCTACATTATAAATAGAAGACGTATCAATGCCAACCACCCTTTGCATATTTGTAACGTTTTCTATAAACCTTATTATGTTTTCGTACGTTCCATCTCCTGTGAACGTGAAAGAATAAGCATGATATTTATCTGCAGTTGGAAATTCTTTGAATAGATCCACTTTAGAATTTTGTATTTGGACAACAGAGATGTTGGTGTCTTTTGCTATAGATTGTATTTGTCCAATAAAAAGAGGAACAAGAGGAGAATCGGGTATAGCTTTTAACACTGTTGGGACTTCAATCTCAAGGTCAGAATAAGCTTGCTGTAGAGAGTTTAATGCAAAGATTTTGTCCTGGAGTTTTTGGTTAATTACTTCATAATCATCAATCTCTTTTCTAAGTTTTGCAATAGTTGAGAGCGTTGGGTTTATCGCAAACAGACCAAACAAAGTGAGCGCTATTAACGTCAAGACGATGCTAATAAGCTTTTGCGTTCTGGCATTGCTAATATTAGAAAGTATGTTTAAATATTTACTATTAGATGTTGCCATATTTACTTTCTTTAAGAATTCCTGAAATATCAACCACGGTAACATTGGTTGATGGTTTGTTTTCGATTCTCTCAATGCTTAATATATCAATATTCGGGTGTTTTTTAAGAGAATTTACAAAAAGAGTCAAAGATGAAATTGCTTGTACATTGGCGGTTATATTTATGGTGCCTTTGTTTAAAGATAAACTATTAATTTTCATCCCTTGCGGTGTAAAGCCTAGTATGTCTTTTAAAGTATTAGCTCGTTCCATGCTAAGAGATGAAGAACTTGAAGCCAGCTGAAGACGGTCTTGCAGGTCGCGATATTTAGTTTCGTTATCTTTTTGAGTTAAAACAATAGTTTGTTTGGCTTTAATATCCGTTCGTAACTCATCAAGCCTTCTATCCAGAGAGAATCGGTATAAAAATGCGCCTAACGCTATCAATTCAATTATTATAACAAGTAGCCGGCCAACTGTTAATGTCCAATTGATCAATTCGGTAAAGAAATCCACGCGTGTGTTTTTGATTAAATTTATGGATGGAGATTTATTTGCCATAGCAGTTTTAGTTTAGGAGTTTTTTCGCTATTTGTCAAAGAGGAAATATAAATTTATTTACCATATTTTTGAATGCCTGTTTTTACCAGATTGTAAGATGTTTCCGATTTATTTATCATCTCATCATCCATAAAGCTGAATGCAAATAATCCATTTCTCGTTAATTGTTGTATAACATCATCTGTGAATAATTTTCGCATATCGTTATCAAATACCTCGGAAGAGCCGCCGGATGGTTTGTAATGGGAAAGCATTACCGGTTTGCCATATGCAGCCAAAATGCTTGTCATATTAAGCATATCCTGGATGTTGGTATCTGATTTCATTGTCTGGAAAGCTGTAAAATCAGACTCCTTTAATATGTCGGCAAAATAGGGAAATAGGGATCGGCCCCCTTGGTTTTTAACGTCATCATAACGATTAATCCATCCGCCCCATGATATCGCGACTCTCGATTGCGGCGCATTCTGATGAAAAATATCTTTTATCTTTCTGAAATTATCTTTAAGAGTATTCCAATAATTTTCATTTCCTATCCAGTTGTTATCCGTACACGTGAATGTCTGGAATTCGGTAAAAAGCGACACATACATCGGGCCATTGCCATTATAAATTTCCGCAAGCTGTTTCATATCTTCCACGACCTGTGTGGATACGGGATATGGTCTGCCGCATGCCGGTCCATGAGGAGTCTGTATATCTTCTTCCGGAAGATCTGTCCATGTAATAAGATGTACTATATATTTTTTGGCATACAGTCTTGGAATCAAATCATTTTGCTGCACGCGCATCCATTCCAGATCTTTTGTTCCGTTATACCAGCTGGTTAGCATGTGAACGGGCGCCTCCTGAACGAGCTTATAATCCATTGCCGGTCCGGCCTGAGATCCCATTCCGAATATTAATTTGTTTGACGGAATTGTATTAGGTGTAGGCGTATTAGTTGGAGCAATTGTTGCTGTTAGCATAATAGTAGGTGTGGAAGTTGCAGATGCAGAGGCAGTGATTGTGGGTTGGGCATAAGTGTTTAAGTCTCTATCAGAAATCCTGCTAGCATTTGGATTTTTGAGTAGGAATACAATCATAAATGATGTTATTACCAAGTATGTTGTAACTCCAATATTTACCCATCTAACCCATTTCATAAGAACTGAATAATAGCAGAGAACGAAGTGATTATCCAGTCCGCGACAACAATCTATGTATCATTCTTTAGTATTGGTGAGAATAGCAGTGGAAAATGAATCCATTAGAACCTGTCTGACTGTCTAAAGGACTATAACAGATCGCACACGTTAGATTATTTTGAAGGGTTAGGCAAGAATTTTACCGTAGGTGGTTTTTCTTCTGGATTACCAAGTTTAATACCAGTTACATCTCCTCTAATGTTCATATAATCTATTCCATTTTTATTTACTAACATTGCTCCTATAAGTTTCATACGATCCGCCCTTATAACTATACTTCTATCATCGGCTAATCTAACAGTAATCCAGTCTTCTGTATACCACGTTGGTTTTACGCTTTGTATTACAGCTTCTTTATCGAATACAAATTGAGCAAATTGTGCAGCAGGATCAACAGGAAAAATTTCTCCTTTTGCTGTTTTTGGATCCAAATAAGTAACATCTTGTCCAGAAGCAAAGCTAAGAGCCAGATTAAGTCGTCTATGGCTTATATCGTCACGAAATGCTAGATTTGCTCTATGTTCAGGATTCTTATAATCATGTAATTCAACTGCTATAAATGTTCCTTTTTCGACAGCAATTGCCATAGCTTTTTCATTATCATCTATTAGGAATGCTATCAGATCATGAGTGGGATATCGAAGAATAGATAAGCCGGTTAACTTTGCTTGTTTAAGAGGAGAGAAAAAAGCTTCTCCTGCTGCTGAATCTTTACACTCAACTACGTGAGAGCGTCTTTGAGTTGAGGCTGACACAATCTTTCTAAAATCGTGTTGTTTGTCCAAAGTATGTGTAGATGGTTTTTTGTATAACAAATACTCAGGCTGAGAAAAAAGTTCGCGTTGACTAACCATATCTCTTTTTACTATTGAAAGATTTTCTATACCTAAATTCTGTAAACCAGCGAGCGTAATATGTGAAGTTTTAGACCCAGTTGACTTAAATTGTGTTTCTGGTGTGAAAGCAATTCTCCCTTGTTGATAATCTTCCCAAAAGATTTGATGAAATGGTGGATATAACCTTGCTTCTCCTCCTGGTTTAAGAACACGATCTATTTCTTGAAAGCTATCCCGCATTTCGTCTTCCGTTTTTAACCACATGGGAATAGCTGTAAATGAAACAGCAAGATCGAAGGAATCATTTCGAAATGGCAATTTATAAGCCATACCTGCAACAAGTGGAGCTAAATCATTATGAGGAATTGCCTGTTCAAATGCTGCGCGTGGCTCAAGACTAACCACTTTGGTATTGCCAGCTAAGTTCGCTTGGGCCGCAAAAGCTCTATTGATTCCGCTGCCTAAATCTAGAACAGTTTTGCCTTTTAAATCATCTAATGATAAAGAAACGAAGTCTAAATAACTTTGCAAGGGTAATGGTTGTTCACCTAAGGGTATTGTACTCAGCAATTGTTCATGTGTTGAACTCATGGAAAGAATTATATCAGACATAACAAGCCAAGTCAAACTATAGGTTAACTTGCTGAGCGTGCCGGTCTAGGAACAAGCTACCCCTATAGCTAAATTTTGATATTTTTCAGGTACTCTCCAACGAGTTTCTTTATAGTCTCGTCCATTACCCAACTCTCATATCTTCTTATTGGATATCCCTGCCAAGAATTGGTATCAAAGTTACATAAGCCCTGACTCTTTAGGTATGTTAAATTGGATATCAAAGATTTTGAAGGGTTCGGTTTATTCTTGAATATTGATAACTTAATAAAATCTTCAAAATCTACACGGCCGTTCATTGCATAAAACAACTTTAATATTTCCCCATATTCGGGTTTTTCTCTTTTTTCTTTATATGCAGAATGTGCTAGAAACAATCGAACGTTAGATTCATCATTGATTTCTAATATGCCTACTTGAAACTCTTTTATTAAGTCATCCAAAAGTTTTTTGACGTTTTGAGCATCCGACTTTGTTGGTCTACCACCCTTTTTATATGGATGGATTAGATTGCGATAATCCCTTAAAACGTCGGATCTACCTGCTTGCGGACTAGTAATGACCCCTAGACTTGATAAAGTACGGATCAATGGAGACAATTCCATCTTCTCAATTTGTTCTTTCTTTCCAGTTAACTCAAGATATATTTTCTCAATCTTATTTTTTTTATCGTTTGGTAGATACAAAGCTCGGTTTATCAATATTGCCTCTACAATTCCACCCGAAAGAACCACAGCGGCCTTATATGCTTTACGTTTTAGACATGTGAGAACTTCTTTATAGTCTAAGATAAGACTATCTCTTAGTTTTTGCTCAGAAATAAAGTCAAAAATTTTAAAATAGCTTTTCATTACAAAAGAGCATACGTATATAACGTTCGCGCCCAATTTGGCTGCGGGACTTGGACTCGAACCAAGATTACCAGATTCAGAGTCTGGCTGCCTACCATTAGCAGATCCCGCAATGCAAGTCAATTCTATCAAATCTAAGTTTTATCTACAAATGATTGTGGTAAGATGTTGTTATGGTTATGCTGTTTTTTTTGACGGCTTTTGTTTCTGAAATTGCGGGAACAATGGCAGGATTTGGGTCGTCTACTATATTTCTTCCTTTAGCTATACTCTTTTTTGATTTTAAAACAGCATTAGTGTTAGTTGCGTTTTTGCATATTTTTGGCAATGTTGGGAGAATTGCTTTTTTCAAACACGGAATAGACTGGAATTTGATTCTAAAGTTTGGAGTGCCAAGCGTTCTTTTTACAATTATAGGAGCATTGCTTGTGTCCCGCATACCACAGGATGCGCTCAAAGGGTACTTAGGAGTATTTCTAATTGGATACGCTCTCTATTCTTTATGGAAAGAAAATTTTGCAGTTTCTCCGTCCAATACAAACGCGATAGCGGGTGGCGGAATATCGGGATTTCTGGCAGGACTTATCGGTACAGGCGGAGCATTAAGAGGAGCATTTTTATCAGGTTTTAAATTACCCAAAGATAAATATATTGCAACCGCTGCATCAATTGCTCTTGCTGTTGATATAACAAGAATTCCTATTTATATAACTCAAGGATTTTTAGAAAGCAAATATTACTGGTATATCCCCATTTTGTTTTTAGTAGCTTTAGCAGGATCATTTACCGGCAAGCAAATAGTTAAAAAAATACCACAAAAAAAATTTATAAAAGTTGTATTGCTGGCAATTTTTATCATCGGAATAAAATTCGCGCTTGGCTTGTTTGGGTTTTAACACAGGGTGTTGTTTAGGCTAGAACATAAAGGAATGCTGCGTTTTTTGAAGGATACTTTGGAACGGATAATTATGTCATGAAGAAAGTTCTTCGGGAGCCAAAGGAGGAAAATTTTCTTAAAGTCAATTAAAACCATCGTCTAGCTCTAAAGACTATAAGCATTACGATGCCCATTACTGTCATGAAGGTGAGAAGCAGGAAAAATGAAATTGGGTCTTGGGATAAAGGTAATCCAACGATATTCATACCATAAATACTAGCAACCAAATTAAGGGGAAGAATAATTGCTGAAAAGATTGTTAAAACTTTAATAATTTCATTTGTCTTTGAGGCAATGAGTGATTCATTGCTTTCGGAAATTCCTTCTATCAACTCTCTGCTGTCTTCAAGACGATGCGCAATTTTCTTTAAATGGTCGTGAATATTAGTCCAATAAGATGTCATTGGTCCATTTAGCGCTTCGTATCTTTGTTCTTCCAGATGTTTAAAGAGAGGCAAAATAGGTTTTATCATGGTTTGGAAAAAGACGATGTTTCGTCTAGTTACAGATATTTCTTCAAGAGCTGCCTGGGTTTTTTTACTTTCCAGTTCCTGATCAATTTTTTCAATCATTACAATTAACTCGTTGATGACGGGAAAGCAGGCATCAACCAACGCGTCGATTATTTTATACGCGAGAAACACGCTTCCCTGTCCCATATAATTGCTTCTATTGCGGAGTGTTTTTTGACATTGTGAAAAGATGTAGTCTATTGGAGCCAGGACTCCTTCATGAAGAACCACTACATATTCTTTTCCAATAAAAAAGTTTACATGAGAAGTTAAGATTCTTCTTGTGCTAACAGAGGAATAATGGAGCAAAGGGATTGAGGAAAGAGCAGCATGAGGAATGTTTAGAAGGCTTGCTAATGAGTGTTTTTCTTCTTTTTCTTTTCCGCTTAGGTCTTTTGGGGTTGAATTGTTGGAGTCCTGTTTGAAATAAGGAAAATCCAGAATGATAAGGTCATGGTCTTTGTAGTTTTTTACATTTGGTATTTGAGTTCTATGGACATAGTCCTCAAGATCAAGTGTGTTAAAACCAAAACTTTTTTTAAGGTCCTTAATTTCTAATTCATGGGGATTGGTCACATTAACATACGAGACCTTATTGAAGGTGACTGTTTGAATATTCATAATATAAATAGAATATATATTCTATTGTAGACTTCAAAAACTACTTGTCAAGTCGGGATTGACTTAAGAGTTGTAGAGTGGTTTAATTGATGTTGAGGCTTGATCCTCCTAAGCTTACTTTTCGCCTTTTCAATTCTATTCGAATACGGCTCAAAGAGCGCTTTTTGGAGGATCTGCGGGATAATCGTTCAAACTGATTATCCCTTGACATTTAGCAGATGATATGCTAGATTGCTAATAGATTAATATTTTAAATTTATGGAAAAAGTTATACCTTTAATACCGATTCGAGACGGAGTCATATTTCCAAACACCGATTCTGTTTTGACTTTCGGCAGGCCAAAAAGTTTAGCCGCCCTTGATTCTTCATTTACACGTGAGCGCGTTGTATGTTTTGTTCTTCAGAAAAATCCAAAATTAAATGATCCCAGCCCGGCAGATCTTTACAGTATTGGTACGCTTTCCAGGATTGAGCGAATGGTTAAAACAGATGGAGAAATTAACGCCCAGGTAAGGGGTATTACAAGAGTTAAGATCGTATCGGTTGAAGAGCTTGAAACATTTCTTCTGGCGCGCGTAATTGAAATGCCGGATATTGCAGATAATTCTCCCGAAGTTAAAGCACTTTGTAATCACTTAACAAATGAATTCAGGCGCGCTATGAATCTTGGAAAGTCAGTGGACTTTTTGGTGTTTATGAATATAATGTCATCTGATAATTCTCCTTCTCAGCTTTCTGATCTTATCTGTTCTGTTTTGGATATAAAGCCGGCCGATCGCCAGGCGCTTTTGGAAATTGTGGATGTAAGAGTAAGGCTTGAGAAAATTGCAAGCTTAATCGCAAAAGAAATAAAAGTTTTGGAGCTTGAAAGACGCATCGCCTCAAAAACCCAGGAAAGATTCGAAAAAGGAGCAAGAGAAGTAATGCTTCGTGAGCGTCTTAAAACAATAGAGAAAGAGCTCGGGCAAACAGAAGAAGATAGCGAAACAAGAGAGTTAATGGACAAGATCAAAAAGGCAAAGATGCCGGAAGTGGTTGAGGAGAAGGCAAGGAAAGAGGCTAAAAAACTTTCGCAAATGACTCAGTTTAACCCGGAGGCAGGATATATCAGGAATTATTTGGATTGGTTAGTTGGCCTACCATGGAGTATTGATAGAAAAAACAATGTAGACATAAAAGAAGCGGAAAAAATTCTGGATGAGGACCATTTTGGATTAAAAAAGGTCAAAGAAAGAATAGTTGAGTACCTTGCGGTTCACAAACTGGCAGGTAAAATGAAAGGACCAATTCTTTGTTTTGTCGGACCGCCGGGGGTAGGTAAAACATCAATAGGAAAGTCAATAGCAAGGTCTCTAGGCAGGAAGTTTGTCAGAATTTCCCTTGGAGGAATCAGAGATGAAGCTGAGATTAGAGGACATAGACGTACTTATGTTGGTGCATTGCCAGGAAGGATAATTCAAGGGATAAAAGACGCGAATACAAAGAATCCTGTTTTTATGTTGGATGAAATTGACAAAGTCGGTACAGATTTTAGAGGAGACCCATCCTCAGCGCTTTTGGAAGCTTTGGATCCGGAGCAGAATAATCAGTTTTCGGACCACTATTTAGAAGTTCCTTTTGATCTTTCCGATGTTATGTTTATTACAACCGCTAATGTTTTGGATACAATTCCACCGGCTTTAAGAGATAGACTGGAGATTATTCCTTTTGCCGGCTATACGCATGATGAGAAATACAAAATCGCCCATGATTTTTTGCTTAAAAAACAGATGGAAAATCACGGATTAAATCCTAACTTGGTTGAGATTACCAACGGCGCTGTGCGTTTTGTTATTCAGCATTACACAAGAGAAGCTGGAGTCAGGAGTCTTGAGCGCCAAATTGCCGCAATATTTAGAAAAGTTGCCAAAATGGTGGCTGAAGGCAAGAGGGGGAAAATAGAAGTTAACTCAAAGAATGTTCCTAAATTCTTAGGGCCTATTAAAATTAGCTCAACGTTACTTGAGAAAAAAGATGAGATCGGAATGTCAACAGGCCTTGCCTGGACTGAAGCAGGTGGAGATGTTTTATTTATCGAGGTTGCGCTTATGCCGGGAAAAGGACAGCTTATTCTTACAGGACAATTAGGCGATGTTATGAAAGAATCGTGCACGGCTGCTATGTCGTACATAAGAGCAAGAGCTCTTCAATTAGGACTTTCTGAAAAGTTCTATCAAAAGATCGATGTGCATGTACATGTTCCTGAAGGGGCCGTACCTAAGGATGGGCCATCAGCAGGTACTGCTATAACAACAGCAATTGTTTCGGCCTTAACTCGCATTCCGGTTAATCGAAAAGTTGGTATGACAGGGGAGATTACGTTAAGAGGCAGAGTATTGGAGATCGGCGGAGTTAAAGAGAAAGTAATTGCGGCTCATAGAGTTGGACTCAAAACTATTATTTTACCAAAAGAAAATAAAAAAGATTTAGAAGACATTCCAAAAGAAGTGCTGCGCGATTTGAGTTTTAAATTCGTTTCCCATATGGACGAAGTATTGGGCGTTGCGCTTTTGAGACCCTTAAAAAAGCAAGTATCGGAAATGGTTGAATCACATCGTCCAATCCTCCACGCCCCCTCCCCTTACCAGGTAGACTGAGGTTAAATATAATAAGTCATTTGGTAGAAACTTTAATTAAAGTTGCAGCTTGTCCATTGAATAGTGATTTTGCCTTTGCTTGCGTAGATACAGGCAATGAACCTTTAAAAAGTGGTGTTGGAATCAATAGCAGGAAAGGTGGCTTTAGGCTTGTTCCTTTTATAACCTTTTGTAGATTTGCTACTTCGTTTAGCTCCGAATAATAAATAAGTGTCGGGAAAAATTCCCAATTATATAAATAGAGAGGAAGTTTTTCTTTTCCGGCAATTCCCGCAACAATTTTTTCGTCATTTGCCACTGCGTAACGACTGATTTTTAGTAAAGGCTGCAAGAGAACTCCCCTCTCTTTATCAGAAAAAATTCTCAAAGAAGTATTAGTGATACCAACAGTAAAAAGAAGAATAAATATTAACAGAATAGCTTTTTTCTGCTTTTTTAACAATTTCGCCATAAATGATCCTATGAACATAGCCATGAAAGGTAACATAGGCGTAAAGTAATATAAGAGTTTGGTTTGAGGCAGATAGAACAGTAAAAAAATAGCGATTGTAATTAAAAAAGTAAAAAGTTCGAACCGGTGATCTTTAAGTTTTTTTTTTGAGCGGATGAAGAATATTATTGCCGATAGGATAAAGATGAAAAACCACGGTTGGGTCACTATAAAAAGCTGTTGTAAGTAGTACAGAAAAGGGGTTCTGGCCCCAGACGTTATTGTTTCAATTGTTCTTTCGAAAACATGGTATAAAAAATAAGAATCCCAAAATTTTTGTCCAAAAAGTAGACTCTGGTAAAGATGCCAAGGAATTATAAGAATTAAGGCAAGAATATTGCCTATCCAAAACCATTTATTTTTTAGCCATTTATACTCTTTATAGATTAAAGCGTATAAAATAATAATCGGGTAAGCAAGTAGGCCAATCACAATTTTAAATAAAATGCCGCAAGCAATCCCCAAACCGAAGATTAAAAACCAAAAAGGCTTATTACGACCTTTTAAGAAAGCGTAAATGCTTAAGAGTATAGACGAAGTTACAGGGATATCAAGACGTAGTTGCCGACCCGTGAATAGAAAGTAAGCGGTTGTTGTTAAAATTGCAGCGGATAAAAGTGCAGCTGTCCAATCTCTAGTCAGTTCGAAGGCAATTAGGAAAACGAGTAAGATTGAGATCGTGGTTAGTATGGCAGATGGAAGTCTTAAGGAAAATTCATTTTTACCAAATAGCGTAGTACTCCCTTTAGCTAGCCAA
>MFNZ01000002.1:37416-42717 GCA_001782195.1 Candidatus Levybacteria bacterium RIFCSPHIGHO2_02_FULL_37_13 | reverse complement strand
AGAATAACAATCGCGGCAAGAAATGCTCCTGGTTTTACACCGGGCAAAACTCTTAAAAAAATAGTTAGATAGAGTTGCTTAGCAGTTGCTATTTTTGATATAATAACCTGCTCTGGGAAGACGATCCGCTACCGGGTGCCGTATGGTACTTGGAGGAAAGTCCAGACAGGTGTAAAAACGGGGATGGGGCGTAAGCTCCGAAGCGAAAGCGCTGGTCTTTTAGTCCTTTACCCACGTGCGGGATTAAGAGCAGGTTCTGAATTAACAGGACTTGAGAGCAACAGAGACGAGTGGGAGTGAAACGGGCAATCCTACCTGCTGCAACCTCCGAGCGGTACGTTATTACTCGCTTTACAGGAGTACCGATGTTTGAGGGCACCACGTCAAACGTGGCGAGCGTGAGCAAATCATACTTGAGATAGATTGCGGATAACCCTGAGCTTGTCGAAGGGTAAACAGAATCTGGCTTACTCTCCTCCTAGAGCACTAATTCGCATTGCATAGCATTTTATATTCGCAGTTTTGGCAGATGATCGAGTGGCTGCATAGAAAGTCGCTTTTTTCAATTTCTCCGATTTTTTCAATAAGATCTTCTTCCAACTTGTCCAAATCTTCCTGTTTGAAAGTCATAGATTTTTTTGTATTTTCTTCAAGAAAGTGAAGCGTTAGAGTGATATTTTTTGGGTTTCGGTTAAGAACATTATCTTTGACCCGAGTTGCGGCAAGAGCATACATGGCGAGCTGAAGTTTGTGTGCTTTGTCTGCTTTAGGATTATCAATACCTGTTTTGTAATCAATAATTTCAATACCGCTTCCTTTTTTGTCCACGCGGTCAATCTTTCCAAAAACTTTTACCCCATTTTTTAAAACAAAAGAAAATGGAAGCTCTAGCGCTAATGGTTTTGCCGGAGTAATGAGTTCTGATTTGTAAAACTCTTCGAGTATTTTAATGCCTTGGGAAAAGCGTTCTTCTTCATGCTTTTTGCCATCATATCCGTCGCTAAGCCATTCTTTTTTAAGAATTTCAATTAATTGTTTGAGGGTTGACGAATCTCCTTCCATAATCCGTTTATAAAAATTATACAAAGTGTTATGAATAGAAATTCCAAAACTTTGAACAGCAGCAGTCGGAGTCGGGATATTGAAAATCACTTTTGCTTTGTAATGCAGAGGGCAAATATCAAACATCTGGAGATTTGAAAAAGTAATATAACTTAATTTAAGAGGCCGTTTTTCTTCCTTTTTTTCTTCGGTTTTTTCATAAACAGATAGAATTTCGGTAAGAGACAGTTGTTCAATGCGATTTTTTGTTTCTTCCTTTTTTTGTAAGCTAGGAAGGGCTTCATAAACAAAAGGAGAAAGTTTTCTTGGCCGTTTTCCTGTTCCATAGTAAGAGGCTGCTGTAAAATACAATCTTTCTTTTGCGCGGGTCATCCCCACGTAAAAAAGTCTTCGTTCTTCTTCCAAATGAAAATCGGTTTCGAGAGGTATAGTTTCTTTCATGATTCCAACAGGGAGAGGTATTTTTTCACTTCTTTCGCGTGAGGGGAATCGATCCGAAACAAGATTTACCATGAATACAACTTTAAATTCCAAGCCTTTGGAAGAATGAATTGTGAAAATATTAACAGCATTTCTGTCTTTCATGTCAACATCAGCAGCCCTTGGGCTTTCTCCCATCCTTAACATAAGACTTAGCCATTCAGAAAGTGTAAATATATTTGAATCAGCGTGTTCTGATTCAAAGCTTTTAATTCTGTCAAAAAACTTCGCGATATTTTGAACACGGCGTTCTTCGCGAACTGAATTAGTGGAGTTAAGTGTCTCAAAAAGTTTTGAGTCAATTAAAAAGTAGTAGAGGATTTGTCCTCCGGAGTCTTTTCTACTATTTTCTAAATGACGTTTGGCCATTTCTCTAAAAGCAATAAGCTTGTCCTTTGTTTCTGGTTTCAAAAATGACTGATCTACGTTGACGAGTGCTTCAAATAAAGTAAGATTTTTTTTCTTTGCAAAATTAAGAAGATAGTTTAATTCAATGTATGGAATATCGAATATGTCCATGGAAAGCACCCTGAAAAGCGAAACGGAATCTGAAAGATTTGTTAAAAATGTTAGGTAGGCTATTAAATCTTTTATTTCTTCTTGCTGGAAAAGGTAGCCGGGACCTAAAAATTGAAATGGAATCTTGTGTCTTTGCAATGCGATTGTAAGAAGTTGTGCATGATTATTTGCGCGGACTAAAATCGCAATATCCTTATACTCATATTTTTGTTCTGTTAGTTTTTCTATGGTAAGAGCTATTTTATCCGCTTCGTCTTCAGACCTAGTTTCTTGAATAAGTTCTATTTCTTTCTTGGGGGAAGTAGAGTGACTAATAAGTTTTTTATCGATTTCCTCAACCACTTCAAGTCTGTTAGGATTGTTGTGTTGAATTAACTGATATGCTGCATCTAAAATTGTTTGAGTGGACCTGTAGTTATCATTCAGAGTGACAATTTCCGCGTTAGGGAAATTTTTTTTAAATTGTAAAACGTTTGAAACCGCAGCGCCTCTAAATCTATAGATTGATTGATCGTCATCGGCAACTACGGTAATATTTTTATCATCACCGGCAAGCGCGATTGCAAGTTCGTTTTGGGCATAGTTCGTATCCTGGAATTCATCGACCAGGATAAACCTGAATTGACTTTGATATTTTTTTAAAATATTTTTTCTTTCCCGAAACAGCAAAAGGGTATTTGAGATAAGATCAGAAAAATCCATAACAGACTCTTTGACTTTTAATTCTTCATATTTTTTGTAGGAATTTGCAAGTTCTAAGTATGTTTCGAGTTCGTCTTTATCCAAACTTTGACTTTTGACTTTCTCGTCTCGCTTCGCGGGCGAAGCGGGTGACTTTTGACTTTGAACCCAAAGAAGATATTCTTTGGGTGAAACGTCTTCATCTTTTAATCTTGAGAAGTGAGTTAATAGCGCATCCAGGAATTTTGTGGGATTACCAAGGGGCCTAAAGTTTTTCAGCTCTAAATTAAAAATATTTTTTTGTAGAAGAAGCACAGACTCCGATTCTGAGATTAACTTATAGCTTGGGTCTAGTCCTATTGCGTGCGCGTCATTTCTTAAGATCCTGTCGCAAAAAGCGTGGAAAGTTGATATCCACATTTGGGTGTATCCGTATGGCATTGCTATGTCAACACGTTCTTCCATTTCCGCTGCAGCTTTGTCCGTAAAGGTCAAGGCTAGAATTTCAGAAGGAAGGATACCCTTTTTTTGTACCAAATACTTTATTCTTTCGGTTATTACAGTTGTTTTGCCAGTACCTGCGCCTGCAATAATTAGAAGAGGTCCATTGCCATAACTTACAGCTGAAGATTGTTGTTTGTTGAGGTGAACCAAACCAGATTTAATTGCTGCATTTGCCATGCAGCTATTCTAGCATAAATATTAGGTTATTTTATCTATTTTACTTAACAACTATTGTTCCGGTTCGGCCCGGATTATAGTGGTCGTGATATGTATATGTGCCTTGTTTTTCAAGCAAAACTGAAGCGGTTGAATTGTCAGGCACATGACCAATATTCAGCTCTTTAAACAATCTATGAGTAGGGTGGTCATCGGAATTAATACTGATATCTCCCCCACTCTTGTTGTTCCAGACAACCCTTCCTCCTGGTTTGATACTAACAGAAGCAGGTGAGAAACCAGAGCTTGTTACATCAATGGTTACTGTTTCTGGTGCTTGTGCAGGTTGAGATTCTTCTGTTAATGCTGACTCTTCACCAGCGTTGTAGTTATTGGCAGGCGTTTGCTCTTGGGTTTTTTTGCCACCGCCCAATAAAATTACCGCACCGACAATAACGGTAATTGCAATAATTCCAATTAAAATTTTATTATTCATTTTCTCACCCCCTTTCTCACTAAACTTAGTATATGTTTTTTTTCTAACTATCGCAATATTCAATTTTATCATGATACAATTAATAGGATATGAGAACTGGACAAAAACAGTTTTTTCTTGCATTTGTCAGAAAAGAAAAAGTTGCAGAAGACACCTATTTTTTTTATTTCGACCTCGCTGAGCGAGGTTTTGTTTTTTTACCCGGGCAGTATATTGACATGGTGCTACCTCATAAAGATCCGGACAATCGGGGAATTGAACGGTCTTTTACGATTGCCTCATCGCCTCTGGACAAAAAATATCTTATGGTTACAACAAAAACTATAAAAAGCTCTTTTAAAAAAGCGCTAGCAAATCTTAAATCTTCTCAGCCTGTTGAGTTTAATGGACCGTGGGGAGGTTTTGTTCTTAAAGAAGAGGAAACATTTCCTCGCGTTTTTTTAGCAGGAGGGATAGGCATAACACCTTTTCATAGCATGATTTCCTATGCCAACACAAAAAAACTCTTAATTCCAATAAGCCTTATCGTTTCTTTCTCAAGAATTGAGGATTTAGTTTTTTACAGAGAATTATCAGATATTGCAAAGGAAAATCTTAATATAAAAGTGATTTACACCATTACCCATCCGGATGATCAGTGGAGCGGCGAAACAGGTAGAATATCAGAAGCTCTTATAAAAAAATACGTTTCAGACATTTCAGAGCCGCGATATTACATCGTTGGCCCACCAAATATGGTTTCTGCAATGGGAGAATTGGTTTTAGAAATGGGCGTTCCGACCGAAAAAATATTTATCGAGAATTTTACGGGATATTGATGGTTTGTCATCCTGAACTTGTTTCAGGATCTAATTCTTGGAGAAACGAGATGCCGAAATAAATTCGGCATGACACTACTCGTTAATTTGTTTTGCCTGTTCTTCTAGGTTTTTGGTAGAGTTTAGCTTTTGACCTATTTGAGAAAAGCCCATGTAAACATTACTAAATTGCGATGAAGCATTGTTGATGTGTTTTCCTAAAGTTCCCAAGTTTTCATCAACTTTGCTATAGTCGATCTGAAGGGCTCTTAGTAGCTTAAATATTTCACGGGAACGACTCTCAATTTTTTTGCCCTCAAAAGATAAAAGAATTGTCTGAAGATGCGCGTATAACGTAGATGGAGAAACAACATATACCCTTTCGTTTCTTGCGTAATCCATAATATCGGGCAAATTTACAATTTCGTAGTACACAGATTCACTAGGTACATACATTAATGCAAAATCCATAGTTCCCTCAATTGGCAGAATATATTTTTTGGAAATTGCGGCAATGTGTTTTTTAACATCTCTTGAGAATTCATTTTGGGCTTCTTTTTTTTCTGTTTCTGATTGCGCTTTTATCATTTTTTGGAAATTTTCCAT
>MFNZ01000002.1:0-37281 GCA_001782195.1 Candidatus Levybacteria bacterium RIFCSPHIGHO2_02_FULL_37_13 | reverse complement strand
CTGTTCGCCAATATTGCCTCTTAATTTTGGACTTTTTAGAAAATCTTGTAGCTCTCTCATGTTGCGCCCAATCTCGCTCATTTGTCCTACTTCTTTGCCAACATCCCGAATAACTGCTGCTGCCTTATCGAGTCTGTCGTTTAGTTGTTTTGAATTTTCCTGTAAAACTTTTGTAACATCAGAAGAACTTGTTTGCATGGTCTGTGACATACTTTTAAGCCACTCAAAAAGTGTTTCATTTTCCTGAGGTTTTTTTAAATCAGAAAGTTTTTTGTTGAGGAAAAATAAAACTGCCCCAAAACAAAGAAGAATAAGAATTATAATAGGCAGTTGACTTTCCATATCTTATATTATACCATGCGGTTATGGAAAAGATTATTTCTAGGTGGAGACCACAGAGTCCCGAAGCTTCACTTAGGCAATTGGAAGAATTTGTAAGTAGCATTAAAAGTTTACCAATTAGAGAAGCAGAGCAGGCAATTGCAGAGAAAAGATTTAGGAAGCCAGTAATACTATTTGACCGTTGGGCCATCCGACCCTTTTGGAAAGATGGGAGAAAAGCTCCTCTTCGCTTTGAAAAAGTAAAAAGGATATAAAGCAATTCCATTTATAGTCCAAGAACATTAATTCTTAGTTAAAATATAATTCGGGGTTGGCGGTGAGGTTTTGCCATGGGACTGGTTTGTGATTAAAAAAGGCTGCGGAGGCGATCATAGCGGCATTATCTGTACATAAACTTTTTGGCGGAGCAAAAAATTTGATTGATGATTTAAGATTTATGATTGATGATTGAAGATCTGTTCTGAGTTTTTGATTGGCTGCGACGCCTCCGCCGAGAAGGATTGATTTTACTTTATATTTTTGAGCGACTTTTAGAGTTTTTGAAACCAACACATCAACAATTGCTTGCTCAAGAGATGCGCAAAGATCGGAAAGTATCTGTTTTTTTGATTCGGACAACGTTTCCTCAAGTGCAATATGTTTCCATCGGAAATTTTTACTAACTGGTGTATTGGTTATTGAAAATGTTTCATTTACGAGTCTCATAAATGCGGCTTTAAGTCCTGAAAAAGAAAAATCAAAATCTTTACTATCTGTCATTGGTCTTGGTAGTTGAAACGCTTTTGGATTCCCTTTTTCTGCCAATTGAGAAATCTTTGGTCCTCCTGGATAATCATATCCCAAAAGGCGTGCGCATTTATCAAAACATTCTCCTGCTGCATCATCTCGTGTTCCGCCAATCAACTGCAGATCTCCGTGTTTTTTCATTAGGACTAAATCCGTATGCGCACCAGAGACTATTAAAGAAATGGCTGGGAATGAAACTTCGGTATCTGACTTTGAACTTTGAACTTTGAACTTTGAACTTTCGCGAATGAAATTAGCGTATATGTGGCCAATCAGGTGGTTGACTGGGATTATTGGTTTTTGCCAAACATATGCTAGCGTTTTTGCAGTTTCGACTCCAACCAAAAGAGATCCGATAAGACCAGGACCAACAGTTACGGCAATAGCATCGATGTTTGGACGATAGATGGTAGAAGATTGAAGGTAGTTTTTTGAAGATGGAGGGTAGAGGTTAGAGTCTTTAAGAGCCTTCGTGATTACGGGAATGATATATTTGACTTGTTCGCGGGCTGCATTCTCTGGAATAATCCCGCCTGTTTTTGCATGGATTCGTAAAGAAGAAGCGACTACGTTTGAAAGAATAGTAACTTTTTTATCATTATTTTTTGCCTCTATTACAGAAGCAGAAGTTTCGTCACAACTGCTTTCTATTCCTAAAATTGTCATATATTATCAAGTCTGACAAGATCGTTTTCTTTAAAATTATACTTTTCCGAAAGACCTGCATTAATTTCCAGGACTGTATCTGCCGGTTGTTTAGAGCTATAAGTTGGCAACATATCGTTAGAATTTCCGGGAGGCATTACATTTTTATGAATTGTAACAATGCGATTATTTTTTATAAAAATAATATCAATTGGAAATTTCATGTCTTTCATCCAAAATGAAAGATTACTTGGTTTTTCGAACATAAAAAGCATGCCAGCGTTTTTTTCAAGCATGTCTTTTTTGGACAAACCGATCGCTTTCTCTTGCTGAGTTTTTGCTAAGTCTAGTTTAAAAGTATGGTTATTAATAATTGCGGTTGGAATTTTTGAATTGTTATTATTTTCTAAATATTTTAGTGAAATAAATGCTATTGAAGTTACAATCAATATTGAAATTAGAGTTAAAATTTTTTTCATGTTAAATCTTGGTGAATAAGCCTTGCTAATCTGGATGTTGAGTGATCGGAAATTCTTTGTAAAACACGAACCACTTTTCCATTGACTTGTTTTGCCTGGCGAATTTTATGCAAAAGATTTGGGTCTTTAGCGGTTGTTGCTATAATAGATGGCTGTATTTGGAAAACGATAGAGTCGTATTGAGTGTTGGTGCTTAGATTTGGGAGCATTACGATGTAGTCAACGCACGTTAAGGACGAAAGAACGATTGCTCTATTTTTTTGATTGTTTATCGGACGATCTTTGCCTTTAAGTTTTCTCGTATTTCCATCACTTTCTAAGATAACAAAAAGGATATGTCCTTGTTCTTTTGCTTTTTCCAAAAACTTAACGTGTCCGACATGAAGAATATCAAAAACACCGCCCACCAAAACAATTGACTTGTTCTGCTCTCTTAGCGTTTTTGCAATTTTAATAGCATCTTCTATTTTTAAAATCTTACTCATAAATTTCTAATTTCTAAATAAATCCCAAATGTTAATTCTCAATTTAGTCATTTAAAAATTGGGAATTGATTAGGTTAATTAGAAATTAGCAATTAGTAATTTTATACTATTCCTTCGTGCCACGAAGGTATACTGCCCGCCAGGGACGATAGTTTGATGTATATGTTTCAGATATAATTATTTTTCCAGCTTTCGTAACCTCGCGCGTAAAACTTACACGCGCTCCCCAGGCTGAAAAATCGATCTGTTTTAGTGTCCCTTTGGGAAGAGTAGAATCGTCCTGATATAAGTCTTCAGGCGGTTGAGTTTGGTTTGTGATAATTGGCTTACTCAAGATTACCTCTCTTTCATCTTTTGTTCCATAGAGCGAAAACTTAAGCTCTTGCATATTAGGATCTATTGATGTTTGAATAAGGATATGATTGTTGGTGTCGTTTTTGAACTTCAAATCAACAGTTGGCGAGTACACTGTTGCGTCCAATCCTGGAGAACTATCCTGTTCGTAATAAGAGACTCTATATGCATGCGCTTGCCTTTCAAGAATAGGGAGTCCGGCATTTAAAAGAGCTCGAAAAAGAGTAGTTGAAACCTGACATACGCCTCCTCCGTCTCCTAAGATAGTTTTGCCGTTTTGAATAATATATGCCTGTTTGTATCCAGTAAAAGCCGAAACATCTCCTAAGGCTTTGTTGAAAGAAAACAATTCTCCAGGTTTAACTAAAATGCCGTTTAATCTTTGAGAAGCCAGTGTTATATTGTAAATCCTTCCAGAAATTGAGTGTTGAAAAAGAGAGGTTCCTGTTGAGAGGAGTTCTTTTATCCCAAGATTGTTTACCTTCTCAGTTGTGATATTTGGTTTCAAGACCATAATTGGCATTTCGATAATAAAGGTTTGCGCTTTTTGAGCTTTTAAAACTTTAATAAATTTAGAATCAAGCATAGTTTTTAATTGGGGCAGATTGACCGTTTGTCCTTCAAGGGATTGTTTAAAGGTGGTAACTTTTCCGTTTTGGAAAGCAAATACAGCATCAACAGGATCAGCGTGTATTTTTTGAATGATCGGATAAAGAATGCTTAGGAGCTTAGATTCGTCGTAATGGTATGCGGGGGGTAAATCTATGCCATTCATATAGGCTTGAAAAATTAAGCTTATATTAGAGATAACGTCGTTTGTCCGACCGATTGCCATTGCTTGTTTGGCAAGAAGGTTTTGGTCGTAGCCATAGCTAATCTCTCTAGCTGATACCGTAGCAACGTCGTTGTCGTTTAAGATAACAAATCGAGTTTTGTCGACTGTAGTATTTTGGCTGGCAAAAAATTCGTATACCTCTTGTTCGGTCTTGCCGCCCAAATTTATTCCGCCGACCGTAATTCCAGGATAAACAACATTATCATTTTGCTTCTGGAAAATTATAAAAATGAAGCTTATGGACAGAAATAATGCAAAAAAAACCCCGACCAAGAACCAAAAAACTACCCTTGTGACTTTTCCTAAAACCATTTTTTTGATAAAATAAGTTCGCATTTGCTATTATAGGTATACGGTATTATACTAAAATGTGAACATGAATGGAAATACACTTTTCCAAAATCCACCTCAGACGAGTCAAAGCCCAGCTCAACTGGGTCAAAATCCAGCTGAAGTTGGTCAGAACCCGCCTCAGCTTGGTCAAAGCCAAGAGGCTATTCCCCAACAAAGTCCCGCAGGACAAGCTCAAGTTTCAGGATCAGGATCTTCTGAGCAGCCACCCTCTTTCGTATTCCATGCTCCCGGATCTCCAATATCTCTTAGAAATGTTGTAAAAATACTGCTTGGGGTTATTATCGTTGCAGTTATAATTTTTTTTATCTCTAAGGTCATAATTCCTAATTTCCAAAATACACAAGGGTCTAAAGCTACCATTGAATACTGGGGGTTATGGGAAGATGCTTCAGTAATGAATGCGATAATATCTGATTTTAATAGAGAATATCCGGATATCAATGTTAATTATTCAAAGCAAGATATTAAGCAATATAGGGAAAGACTTACGGCTCGAATACAAAACGGTACAGGACCTGATATTTTCCGTTTTCATAATACATGGGTGCAGATGTTGTCAGATGTGCTTTTACCCATCCCTAACAATACAATAAAAAAAGATGACTTTATGAAATGGTTTTACCCGGTCGCACAAAAAGATTTAATAAAAAATGGCGTAATTTACGGTATTCCTCTTGGAATAGACACTCTTGCTCTTTATACAAATACGAATATTCTTAATTCAGCAGGATTATCAGCGCCCGATAATTGGGTAGACTTTATAAATCATGCAAGGAGTCTTACTGTTGTCGATGAAAGCGGAAAAATAAAAACCGCAGGCGCTGCCCTTGGGACATTCAACAACGTCACCCATGCTCCCGATATTATTTCTTTGTTGTTTGTTCAAAGCGGGGTTGATTTAAACAATATTGCGCAAAGCGAGCAAGCGGCAGCTGATGCTTTAACTTTTTATACCTCTTTTGCTTTACCAAGCGGGAGTAAAACTTGGGATAGCGACCTTGATACATCTATACTTGCCTTTGGAAAGGGGAATCTTGCTATGTATTTTGGTTATTCATGGGATGTCTTTACTATAAAAGCTATAAATCCCGATCTTGCTTTTGAAATTTATCCTGTTCCGCATCTTCCGAACGAAAATACGACTATCGCAAGTTACTGGGCAGAAGGAGTTTCTATAAAAAGCAAACATCAGAAAGAGGCGCTTCTTTTTATGAAATTTTTGGCTAAAAAAGAAACGGAAGAAAGATTATTTGCCGAAATTGCAAAAACAAGATTATTTGGGGAACCGTATGCAAATGTAGAGCTTGCAGATACTTTAAGAAGTAACGCAACTGTTTATCCGTTTGTTTCTCAGGCAAATGGTGCTGAGTCGTCATTTTTCGCAAGCGAGACCTTTGATAATGGGTTAAACTTTCAAATGAATACATACCTTGGAGATGCGGTTAACTCCATTTTACGCTCCACATCTCCCCAGACGGCTGTTGGGACACTTTCTCAAGGAGTAAATCAAGTATTGCAACAGTATTCCGCAAAACCCGCAAAGTAATTTAATTAATTTAATTATAGTATAATTCATTTTGTGCATAAGGAAATTGAGAAGGCGATCTTACAGACTCTTATTTATAGCGATATTTTTAGCTATCCCTTATCTAAAGACGAGCTTTGGAACTTTTTAATCAACAAAAAAATAGATAAAAAATCTTTTATTAATCAACTTAAAAATTTAAAAATAGAAAAAATTAAAGTTAGAAATAACTTTTATTACCTTTCAGGCAGAGAGAGCATTGTTAATACAAGAATTCAGAGAAACAAAGCAAGTCGGAAAAAAATAGTTATTGCGAAAACAATAATAAAGAAACTTTCTTTTTTGCCAACGATCCAATTCATAGGCATAAGCGGAGCATTATCTTTAGGCAACGCGACAAAAGAAGATGATATAGATTTGTTTGTTATTGCTTCAAAGAACAGGCTTTGGTTAACTAGATTATCAATTATTATTTTTTTGCTATTAAGAGGAAGCTACAGAAAGAGGAATGATCAAGAAGTTTCTGATAAAATGTGTTTGAATATGCTAATAGACGAGACAGCTTTGGCTTTTCCTAAAATCAGACATAATTTGTATACCGCGCATGAGATTGTTCAATTAATGCCGATATTTGATAGGAATGATATGTATAAGAAGTTCATAAATGCAAATGAATGGATAAAAGATTACTTGCCTAATGCATTCAGTCGCGGAACTAAGCGGAACTATACGCGGAATAACGCAGAATCTATTATCAGCGTTGTAATGCGTTCCGTTCAACGTAGTTCAGCGCTTGAAAATCTTGCGAAAGCTATACAGCTCTGGTTTATTAAGAAGCATATCACAAACGAAACAATTACCGATAGCCTTCTGGCTTTTCATCCAAACGACTATACAAAAAAAGTATTAAAAGAATACAAAAAGCGGTTAAGAATATATGTATAATCTTGTTGTTTGCGGAGGAACATTTGACCATTTTCATAAAGGACATAGAGAGTTTTTGAGATACGCTCTATCCAAAAGCCTTAAACTTCTTATTGGCTTGACAACAGATGCTTATGTTAAAGAAAAGAATAAAACTGAGGGGGTTGATAGCTACCGGATAAGAAAACTGCAGCTTGAAAAATTCTTAAAAGAAGAAAAGGCTCTGGAGAAAATATCTATAACGCCAATTGATAGTGTTTTTATCCCAAAAATATGGGAATCTTTACCAATTGAAGCGATAATCGTCTCTGAAAATACAGTATTGGGAGCAGAAAAGGTTAATTTGAAAAGGAAAGAACAAAAAAAGTATCCGTTAAAGATAGAGGTCTGCCCTTTAATTAAAAATGAGAATAATGAATATATTTCTTCATCAAAAATAAGAAAGGGAGAAATTGACAGTGAAGGAAAATCATATATTAATCCTTTGTGGTTAAGTCATAAATTATTTATTTCAGAATCAGTACGGGCATATGTTAAGATGCCACTTGGTAAACTTTTGAAAAATAATGATATTCCCGAGATTCTGAAACCCGCTTCGCCGCGAGGCGAGCAAGTTCAGAATGACAATGGAGATCCTGGATCTTCGACCAGAATGACTGACAATCCTTATATAATAACTGTAGGAGATGTTACTACTAAAACTTTTAATGACTTGGGGTTTAATCAAGATATTTCAGTTATAGATTTTAAGGTCGCAAGAAAGAAAAAGTTCTCAAGCCTTGCGGGGCTTGGTTTTTCCGGAGGAGAAAAAATTTTTAAAGTTAACAATCCGGCAGGTTGCATTACTCCATCGCTTTTTAAAGCGATATCAAAAATCTTTAAATTAAAAGAAGACAATCAGCGAATTATACTTCAAATAGAAGGCGAGGAAGACCTTTCCGTCTTGCCTTTAATCCTTGGTGTTCCATTGGGGTCAGTTATTTTTTATGGACAGCCGAATGAAGGAATAGTAATGGTTAATGTGTCTGAAAAAACTAAGAAAGTCGCTTATAGTCTAATTGATCAATTTAAGAAGCTATACTAGAGGTCATTGACAAACAAGGTGTTTTGCTATATATTTTTGTTGGCTTTATAGATATTATCCCTCGCTTATTTAAATTTGGAGGGATTTTTGTTTTACTTTAAACAATATGGATAAAAAGATTTTTTTAACAAAAGAAGGTATATCAGAGCTTAAAAAAGAATACGAGGAATTATCTAAAGTCAGGCGTCCGGAGGTATTAGGCCGGGTTTCTCAGGCAAGAAATCAGGGAGATTTATCTGAGAATGCAGAGTATGTTGCGGCTAGAGAGGAACTTTCTTTTATAGACGGTAGATTGGATGAGCTTGAGGAGTTATTAAAACAAGCGGTTCTTATTAGGGATAGTAAGACAACAAGTGGCACAGTAAAGCTGGGGTCAAAGGTTACCTTAAATATAAAAGGTAAAGAGGAGACATTCATGTTGGTTGGAGAATGGGAAGCAGATCCTAAAGAGAAAAAAATCTCTCATGAGTCACCATTGGGCAAGGCATTAATTGGAAGAAGAGTAGGAGAGAAAATCGAAGTAGATGCCCCTGCCGGAAAAATTGGCTATTCGGTCATTAGCATAGGATAATTTCGGATCCGAATGATTCTCCTGATTTTTGCGACTAAATAATATGAGCATAAAACAAACTAAAATGCGTGCCGTATTAAAAGAAAAAGCTGCTCCGGGAGTTTCATTTAAACAGGTCCCGATTCCAAAGCCCCAAAAAGACGAAGTTTTGGTTAAAGTGGTTCATTCCTCAATATGTGGCACCGATATTAGTATTTATGATTGGACTCCTTGGGCTGCCGGGCACATAAAGCCTCCGCAGATAATAGGACATGAAATGGTTGGAAAAGTTGTTGAAATTAATACAAAATCTAAAACCAATATTAAAATTGGCGATCTGGTTTCATCGGAAACGCACATTTTCTGCCTTAATTGCTATCAGTGCGAAATTAAAAATTATCATATTTGCGAAAATATGAAGCTTTTTGGAATAGGAAGGAATGGCGCTTTTGCGGAATACGCGACAATTCCTTTAAGAACCACTTGGAAAAATGATCCAAAAATTCCGGTTGAAGCAATGAGTGTTCAGGAACCTTTAGGTAATGCTGTTAATGTAGTAACTAAGGCAAATGTAAAAGGCAAGAAAGTTTTAATTATGGGGCTTGGTCCTACAGGGCTTTGTGCCGGAATGGTAGCAAAAGCATATGGGGCAAAAGAAGTAGTTGGGGTAAACAGGAGGGAATTCAGAAGAAAACTTGCTATGAAAATCGGATTTGATCGCGTAACAGATAAGCTTGATAAAAAGGAGTATGGAACATTTGACGTAGTTTTGGAAATGAGCGGAAATAGACTCGGAATTCAGATTGGACTTGATGCGGCAAGAATTGCGGGAAAAATTATTGCATTTGGAATTCCTAAGGAGAATATAAATATCGATTGGGGAAAATATATGATTAATAAAGAATTGTCTATAGAATCTGTATTCGGCAGAATGATTTGGGAAACATGGAAGGACACAACAAAATTACTGGTTTCCGGAAAAGTGGACTTGCGAAAAATCATTACTCACAGATTTAAGCTCTCAGAGTTCGAGAAAGCAATGAAAGTGATGAAATCAGGAGAATGTGGTAAAGTAGTTTTGACCCCGTAACTATATCATTTGTCATCCTGAACTTGTTTCAGGATCTCGTTCCGTTCGAGATGCCGAAATAAATTCGGTATGACAGTGTGTAAGTATATGAGCAGAATCGATAATTTCTATAAAAAATTAGAAGACGTTGTGAAATTGGGTGCGATTCCTAAGACCATTGAATCCGGGCAAGGAGCATATCTTACTATCAATGGTAAAAAGCAGCTTAATTTTTGCTCCAGCCATTATTTAGGATTTGCAGTTGATGAGCGGCTCAAAAAAGCAGTAAAGGTTGCGGTTGACAAATATGGCATTGGAACCGGATATAGAACGCTTGCCGGAACACACGTACTTCACCTTGAGCTTGAAAAAGCAATCGCAGAATTTAAGGGAACAGAAGCTTCGGTGGTTTTTTCAAGCGCTTATATGGCTAATTGCGCGGCCATTCAGACAATCATCGGCAAAGAAGATATTGTAATTTCTGATGAGCTGAATCATGCATCAATTATTGACGCGATAAAACTTTCTCAGGTTAAAAATAAATTTATTTATAAACACGCAGATTCAAAAAGCCTGGAAGAACAGTTGAAACAAGCAGGCAGACTTTCTCAAGCTCCAAAGTCAAACGGAGAGTTACCAGTTGTTTTGATAGTTACAGATGGGGTATTTTCAATGGATGGGGATTTGGCGCCTCTTCCTGAGATTGTTAGGTTAGCAAAAAAATACGGAGCATTAACGATGGTTGATGATGCGCATGGCGAGGGCGTAATGGGTAAGGGCGGACGGGGAATTGTGGATCATTTTGGCCTTTTGGGTAAAGTAGATATTGAAATCGGGAGTCTTTCAAAGGCATTTTCTGTCATAGGAGGATTTATTTCGGGAAGAAAAACGTTAATTGATTTTTTTAATCAAAAAGCAAGACAAAGGCTTTTTTCTATAGCACTGACTATTCCGGATGCGGCAGCAGCTTTGGAAGCAGTCAGGATTCTTCAGGAATCGGATGCTGTTGTTAAGAAATTGTGGGATAATGTCAACTATATAAAATCAGAATTCAAAAAATTAGGTTTTGATACTGGATATTCAAAGACTCCGATTACGCCGGTAATGCTTGGGGATGAAGAAATAGCAAAAAAGTTTAGCGCAAAACTTTTTGAAGAAGGCGTTTTTGCAACACCAATTGTATTTCCAATGGTAGCAAAAGGAAAGGCAAGAATTAGAGTAATTCCATCTGCCTCTCATTCAAGGAAAGATTTGGATTTTGGAATTAAAGCCTTCAGGAAAGTCGCAAAAGAGCTAAAAGTGCTATAATTCCCTCATGATTGTTTATAAAAACTATCCTCTTTCGAAAATTCTCTATTACAAAATTGGCGGAATCGCGCGGTACGTTTTAAAAATCGAAAATAAAGAAGATCTTTTAGGGGCTTTGGATTTTGTTAAAAAAAATAAGATCCAAAAAATACTTCCGGTTGGTCTTGGTTCAAATCTTTTGATGAGCGAAAATTTTTTTGATGGAGCGATTTTGTGTTTCTCCAAAGGAGAATCTTCGGGGATAAAACTTATTGGAGAAAATTTAATTGAAGCATTTGCATCAGAATTATTGGATGATGTAATAAAGTTTTCTTTTGAAAATAACTTAGTTGGGCTTGAATGGGCAGGAGGTTTGCCAAGTACAGTTGGCGGTGCTGTTCGGGGTAATGTTGGAGCATTTGGTGGAGAAATAAAAGATGTTGTTAATACTGTTGAAATTGTTAAATTGTTAGACGAAGGATATTCGCTGGAAGAGTTAACAAGGGAGCAATTGGAGTTTGGGTATCGTGATAGTTTTATTAAACGAAGTAAAGATATATTGGTAGTTTCTGTGACGTTTCAATTACAAAAAGCGTCAAAAGAGGAGCTTGAAAAAGCAAAAGAAACATACTTTGCAAAAATTGCGTATAGAAATAAAAATCATCCCAGTGGTTTTCCTTCGTGTGGATCTGTTTTTAAAAATATAACAAAAAAAGAGGAAGTTGATAAGATGCTCAGTATTTGGGAGGATATGTCGGAGCTAGTTAAGGAAAAATGGCATAATAAAGCATCAATGGGATATGTGATACGAAGACTTGGTTTTGCGGGTTTTAGGATTGGAGGGGCAGAAGTTTCAAAAAAACATGCAAACTATATTGTAAATGTTGATGGCGCAAAGTTTGCTGATGTTATCTCGATAATAGAAAAAATAAAAGAAAAATTCTTCCAAACCTTCGGCTTTTCTCCGGAGCTTGAAGTAGAGATTGTTTCTTGACAGTATGTGCTATAATTGTACGTAAGTTTTTTATGAATATACAAATTGTTTCTTTATTAAAGAGAACCAAGAAGCAACCCTTTATGAGGGGTTTTTGTCTTGGTTTTAACGCATAAAATAAATTAAAATCAGCAAAAATATAGCCCCTCAGATGAGGGGTTTTTTTATTGGTTTGGGAGATAAATATGATAAACATCGAGGGAGAAAATCTTAGTACTCATTATTTGGATATAAATTCGTCTTTAGAGAAGGAAAGACGTAGTCCTTTATATGTCATGAAATTTGGAGGAACATCAATGGGTGGAGCAAAAGAGATAACGATTGTTGCAGATATTGTTTCTGGGCATTATAGGGATGGAAAATCGTTAGTCGTTGTTCCTTCAGCGATGAGTGGCGTTACAAACCTTTTAGTTTCGGTAGTTGATGGTATAAAAAAATCCGATACAACCAGTATCAATAAAGACCTTAGGGCAATTTTTGATAAACATATGATTGCAAGCAACGAAATAGGACTTTCTATGATTCAGAAAAAAGGTTTGCAAGAAAAATTGCGTGATTTATTTATTGGGCTCAGAAATGATGTCAGTTCTGCATCAGGCAATATAACTGTAAGCGGAGAAGCCAGAGATAGAATTCTTTCTTATGGTGAACGCATGAGTGCGAGGATTCTAGAGGCAAAATGCCAGCAGGAAAGACTACAATCAGTAGTAGTTGATGCATTTGATATCATCGAAACAGATGATAATTTTGGAGAGGCAAGACCCGATTTTGAACAAACGAAGATAAAAGCGACTTATCGTATAAACCCAATGCTTAAAAAAGGAGTAATACCGATTGTTACTGGTTTTATAGGAGCGACCAGAGATGGAAGGATTACGACTTTAGGACGAGGAGGATCTGATTATACAGCGTCCATTCTTGGCTGGGCTTTGGATGCAAAAGAAGTGTGGATATGGACAGATGTAGATGGTGTATTTACAGACGATCCCAATAAAAATCCTGACGCAAAATTTATAGATAAAATGACATATAAAGAAGCAGATGCTATGGCTAAAAATAGAAACAAAGTTTTGTATGGGAAAACATTAGAACCCCTTTTTGGTACAGGTATTGTTCTTTGTGTCAAAAATACCTTCAATCGTATTTGCGAAGGTACAAGAATTACTGCTTCTTAAAGTTTTTAAAATATTAAATCATGTATAATACAACTATGTTTTGGGCGGATAAGGTTGCTGAGGATTTAAAAAAAAGAAAATTACCTCTTGAGTGGGTAGATGACATGAAAACTCCATCCGGAAGAATTCACGTTGGCGCTTTGCGTGGGGTTGTAATTCATGATTTGGTGTACAAAGCATTGTTATCAAAAGGTGTTAAAGCAAAATATACTTATATTTTTGACAATCATGATCCAATGGACGCTTTGCCTGTATATCTCTCACGCGAAAAATTCGAAAAGTATTTAGGAATGCCTCTTTACAAAGTCCCATCACCGGTTGAAGGTTTTAAATCCTACGCAGATTATTATGCTCAGGAGTTTATAGATGTTTTTACGGCAATTGGGTGTAATTCGGAAATTTTGTGGGCGAGTGATTTATATTTAAGCGGTAAAATGAATCCTTTGATAAAGATATGTTTGGATAAAGCAGAAGTTATTAGGGGAATATATGAGGAACTTTATAAAAGAAAATTGGCAAGCGATTGGTTCCCTTTTTCGGTATTTTGTCCTAAATGCGGAAAACAATCAACAACTCGAGTTTTTGATTGGGATGGAGAGAAAGTTTCATTTGTCTGCGAAATTGAGAAAGTAAAGTGGACAAAAGGATGCGGATTTAAAGGAGAGATATCACCGTTTAGTAGCATTGATGGAGTTGTTGGTAAACTTCCTTGGAAAGTTGAATGGCCGTGTAAATGGAAAGCAATTGGAGTAACAGTTGAGGGTGCTGGTAAAGATCATATGAGCAGGGGCGGTTCGCATGATTTGGCATCTTTGGTATGCAAAAGAGTTCTTAATTATCCTGTTCCTTATCCGGTAGGATACGAATTTTTCCTGGTTGGCGGAAGAAAGATGTCTTCCTCCAAAGGACTTGGTTCGTCTTCGTCTGAGATGCTGGAAATATTACCGCCTGAGCTTTTGCGATTTTTAATGGTAAAAACAAAAATTAATCAGGCAATTAACTTTGATCCATCAGGCGATACAATTCCAAAGTTATTCGATGATTATCAGAAGGCAGCGGATGCTTATTACAATAAAAAAGATGAAGACTTAGCTCGAATATTTGAATTGTCGCAAGTTAATAAACCTCAAAAGCCTCCAATCGTTAGATTTTCGCAACTTGTTCATTGGGTGCAAATGCCCAATATGGAGCAGGAGATAAAAAAAGAAAACTTAGGGGAATGGGTAAAATATGCAAGAATTTGGCTTGAGAAATATGCTGCAGAATCTGAAAAGTTTGAGGTGCAAAAACAACTACCGGATACAGCAAAAAGTTTATCTTTAGCGCAAAAGGAATATCTTAAAAAAATTGCATCAGAGCTTGAAAAAAAATGGGATGCTGAAGAGTTCCAAAAAAAATTATATGAATGGTCAAAAGAAATAAGTCTTCCATCGAAAGATGCGTTTGCAGCAATTTATCTGTCGTTAATCGGGAAAGATCACGGTCCTAAGGCAGGATGGTTGATCTTATCGCTTGAGAAAGAGTTTGTTCAGAAGAGGTTTGAGGAAGCGGCGCATTTACGTGTCATCCTGAACTCGGTTCAGGATCTCGTTTCAGTCGAGATGCCGAAACTAATTCGGCATGACAAGGTTCGACCCGAAATTTTTTCCATAGATCAAAATCTAAAACAAAAATTTCCGTCTGTTTCTATTGGTATTGCTATTATTAAAGGCGTTGATATTAAAAAATCAGACTCTAATTTAGAAAAAGAAAAAAAAGAATTGTTAAAGTCGCTCGAGGGTTTAATAACGGAAGAATTGGGAAAATATCCGGAAGTTCAAAGTTACAGGAAGTTGTATAAAGCAACAGGAATTGATTGGCATTCGCGAAGACCAAGTCCTGAAGCGCTTCTTCGAAGAGTTGCTCTTAACAAAGGTTTGTATACTATTAATACATGTGTTGACGCATACAATTTGATTGTTATGAAACATAGGGTTTCAATCGGAGCATTTGATTTGGATACTATTAAATTTCCAACTGCTCTCCGTTTTGCAAGAGAAAGGGAAGAGATTTTGTTATTGGGTGATAAAGAGTCAACGAAATACAAAAATGGTGAAATTGCATATTTTGATAAAAAGGGAGGATACAATATTGATTTTAATTATCGGGATGCCCAAAGAACGGCTGTGCAACTTACCACAAAAAATTTATACATAAATGTTGATGGAGTTTATGATATTACCCCACAGCAAGTTGAAAAATCCCTTCAAGAGGCTTGCGATAAAATAATAAAATATTGCGGCGGAAAACTTGATTTGTTTGGAATAGAAACTGCATGAAAAAACTTCTGATTGCTACGACGAATCCGGGGAAGTTGAGGGAGTATAAAGATTTTTTGTCTGATTTGCCAGTACAACTCGTTTCATTATCAGACGTTGGAATTATCGATGACATTGAAGAAACTGGGAAAACATATAAAGAAAATTCACAGAAAAAAGCATTGTTTTATGCCAAAAAAAGCGGGTTACCGGCGATTTCAGATGATGGAGGAATTGAGATATCAGCTTTAAATAATGCTCCTGGAATAAAAAGCAGAAGATGGCTAGGATTCGAGGCAAGCGATGAGGATTTGATAAATTATATGATAAAAGTTTCAAAAAAATTACCGGAGGATAATAGGAAAGCTGTTTTTAGATTAGTAGTATCTTTAGCATTGCCAAATGGAAATGTATGGAGCCGGATGGGAAAAGTGGAAGGAGAAATTGCTAAAAAACCGCACATGAAACTTTTACATGGTTATCCGTATCGTTCTTTTTTCTACCTTCCTGATGTTCAAAAATACTATCACGAAAGCGAATTGACCAAAGGTGAGATGAAGAAGTATAATCATAGATACATAGCAATCAATAAATTAAAGCCTATTATAGTAAAGGAGGTAAGGCTTTAATTTAAATTTCTAATTTCTAATTTCTAATTTCTAATTTCTAAAATTATGTTAGATATAAAGTTTATCAGGGAAAATCCATCGGTGGTTCAAAGGGCTGCGAAAGATAAAGGAATCGCTATTGAAATAGATCATGTTCTCGAAATAGACGCAAAATGCAAAGAACTTTTTATTGCGGTTCAAAAACTTAGGGAAGAGAGAAACAAATTCTCAAAAGCCGCGTCAAACGCGGTTGACAATGAAAAAAATAAATATATTGAAGAAGGAAAAAGAGTTAAAAACGAATTGGAGATAAAAGAACACGCATTAAAGTCGGTCGAAGAAGAACTTCATGAATGGCTATTAAAAATTCCAAATCTTCCAAAAGCTAACGTAAGGGTTGGAAAAGATGAATCGGAAAATGAAGTTATTAGAAAACACATGCTTCCGTCTCCATTTTCTTTTACTCCAAAAGATCATCTGGATCTTGGTGAAGGTTTAGATATAATTGATGTAAAAAGAGCAGCAAAAGTTTCCGGAACACGATTTGCATATTTAAAAAACGAAGGAGCGCTTTTAGAATTTGCATTAGTTCAATTAGTATTAGAAGTTTTGACTTCGGAAGGTTTTACTCCGATAATTCCTCCGGTACTAATTCACAAAGAAATTACAGAAGGTCTTGGGTATTGGCAAGCGGGAGGAAATGAAGATTACTACAATTTGAATGATCCCGAAGAAAAAAAGGAATTGTATTTGGTTGGAACTGCAGAACATTCAATTGTTCCAATGCATAAGGATGAAATTTTTCAAAAAAAAGAATTACCCAAGCGTTATGTTGGATTTTCGTCCGCGTTTCGGAGAGAAGCAGGAAGTTATGGAAAAGATACAAGAGGAATTTTAAGGGTTCATCAGTTCGATAAAGTAGAAATGGTTTCTTTTGTTACAGAAGAAGATGACGATAAAGAACACGAATACCTTTTATCTCTTGAGGAAAAATTATTTCAACTTTTGGAAATTCCATACCAGGTTGTAAAAATGTGTACCGGCGATTTAGGATTTCCAATCGCCCGAAAATACGACATAGAAGCATGGATGCCCGGACAGGGAAAATACAGAGAAGTTACATCAACATCAACAACAACAGATTTTCAGGCAAGAAGACTGAATATTAAATATCAGGATGGCAATGAAAAAAAATATTCCCATATTCTTAATGGTACTGCTTTTGCAATTGGCAGAACTATAATTGCGATTCTCGAAAATTATCAACAGGAAGATGGTTCGGTAGTTGTACCAGAGGCGCTGAGAAAATATGTTGGTAAGTCTGTAATAAAACCTAAAGAATAATTGTTATATTGCTAAATTGCTACATTGTTACCGATAGATTTTCAACAATTTAACAATTCAACAATTGAACAATTTGCATAATTTTAATTTAAAATTATCATTTTTGAGCTTCATTTTTCTTCTTTATTTAAAGGTCTAAACTATCAATTTTGAAGCAAGGTATTTTACTTGACAAATATTAAAAAATTATTCAGGATATTATTATCACATTTAAAAAGGGGGTGATTCTAAAATGGCAAAGAAAAAGAAGAAGAAGAAGTAATTGGTAAGCTATTTGGAGCATTACCAATTGATCAGTTGGTAACCCCTCACCCTAATACGGTGGGGGGTTTTTTGTGGTAAAATGAGTGTATGTTCAATATTTTCAATAAGATATTCGACTCAAACGAAAAAGAAATAAACAAAATAAAACCTCTGGTCTTGCAAATCAATAGACTTGAGGAAAAAACAAAAAAGTTAAAAGATAAAGACTTTCCTAAAAAAACGCAGGAGTTTCGAGAAAGGGTAGCAGAGAGTGAGCCTTTGGATCTAATTTTACCGGAAGCTTTTGCTTTAGTTCGCGAGGCAGCAAAAAGAACAATAGGTCAAAGACATTATGATGTTCAACTTATTGCGGGTGTTGTTTTAGCATCGGGAAAAATCGCAGAGCAAAAAACAGGTGAAGGAAAAACTCTTTCCGCAATTCCCGCATTATACCTGCATAGCTTAACAGGAAAAAGTGTTCATTTGGTGACGGTTAATGATTATCTTGCCCGCCGAGACGCCGGTTGGATGGGTCCTGCATTTAATCTTTTGGGACTTAAAGTTTCTACTATTATTAGCGAGCAGTCATTTGTTTTTGATTTTGAACATTTAGACCGGGACGCTTCGGAATTTAGATTAGCGCATCTAAAGCCCGTCACGAGAAAAGAAGCTTATGAAGCTGATATTGTATATGGAATAAATTCCGAGTTTGGGTTTGATTATCTAAGGGACAATATGGCGCAAGATATAAAAGATCTGGTTCAAAAAAATTATTACTACGCTGTTGTTGACGAAGTAGATTCAGTTTTGATTGATGAAGCTAGAACGCCTCATATTATATCGGCGCCAGATGAAGCGCCGGCGCAAAAATATTATGAATACGCAAAATTAATCGAGAAATTGAATTCGGAAATCGATTATAAAATTGATGAGAAATTGCGAACCGCTCATTTAACAGATCATGGAATTGGGAAAATAGAAAAGCTGTATGGAATTAGCAATATTTATGAAAAGGATTTTGATACTGTCTATCATTTGGAAGCAGCGCTTAAGGCGCGAACACTATTTAAGAAAGAAAAAGACTACATAGTGAAGGATAATCAAGTTATTTTAGTTGATGAGTTTACAGGACGGCTACTTATGGGAAGACGCTTATCTGAAGGTTTGCACCAGGCAATTGAGGCAAAAGAAGGGGTCACAATCCAGAGAGAGTCAAAGACACTGGCTACTGTTTCTTTGCAAAATTATTTCCGTATGTACGAAAAATTAGCAGGAATGACCGGTACAGCTGTAACAGAAGCAAGGGAATTTCATAAGATCTACAATCTTCCGGTAGTAGTTATTCCTACAAATAAGCCGATGGTGAGAAAAGATCATAACGATTTTGTTTATAAAACAGGCAGAGCAAAGTTGTCAGCAGTTGCGGATGAAATAGAAAAAGCGTACAAAAAGGGACAACCGGTTTTGGTAGGAACTACTTCGATTGAGAAAAACGAATTAATATCTCAATTGTTAAGGCGCCGTAACGTAAAGCATGAAATCTTAAATGCCAAGAATCACGAAAAAGAGGCGCAAATAATTGCAAAGGCCGGAGAAAAAGGCGCAATTACTGTTGCGACCAATATGGCGGGAAGAGGGGTAGATATTATTTTGGGTGGCGATACACCAAAATATGAGGATGGAAAAGAAAAGGTAGGGACAACCGAATGGAAAGCATGGGAAAAAAAGCATAATGAGGTTGTTGCGTCCGGCGGGCTTTATGTGATTGGTACCGAGCGGCACGAGTCGCGAAGGATTGACAACCAGCTGCGCGGACGATCAGGTCGTCAGGGCGATCCGGGAGTATCACGTTTTTTTGTAAGTCTTGATGATGAGATAATGCGCATTTTTGGAGGAGAGACTATTTCTAATCTTATGACTAGATTTAACATGCCGGAAAATATGCCCCTGCAACATATGATTGTGTCAAGAGCAATTGAGCAAGCACAGAGTAAGGTTGAAGGGTTTAATTTTGATATCAGAAAGCATTTGGTTGACTACGATGATGTTTTAAATAAGCAAAGAGAGATTATTTACAAAAGGAGAAGAAAGATATTAGAAGGAACTTCGGAAAAAGAGAGTTCGACTAAAGATGAAATGCTAGAAAAAATAAATATGGCAATTGCTACGATTGTTAATCTTTATAGTAGCGAAATTGATACTGGTGATAAATCTCAAGGAGAAAAAATCAGTGATGATTTTGTTACGATTATTCCATTTGACGAAAATTCTAAAAAACAATTAGTTCAGCAGATCGAAAGGTTGTCAACGACTGATGAAAGAATAAATCTTCTTTCAAAAATCGCAACAGATGTTTACGAAAAAAGAGAGCAGCATTTGGGAAAAGAACTAATGCGTCAAATAGAGCGATTTGTAATACTATCGGTTGTTGATAATCTTTGGATGGATCACTTGGATGCAATTGAAAACTTAAGAGGAGGCATTGGCCTTCGGGGTTACGGACAAAGAGATCCGTTGGTTGAATACAAAAACGAGGCATTCAAAATGTTTGAGCAATTAATCAGTGGAATCGATGATGAGATAGTCCACAGAATCTATAAAATTCAAGTTCAGCAAGCACCGATAATTCCTCATCAGCACCAGCATGTTATTAAACAGGCAGCAGGCGACACATCAATTTCTCCGTCTCTTCAAAGTAGAGAAGTAAGCCAGCCAGATAAAAATCAGGGATCTAATCAAGGATTAGGAAAAAATAAACTCGGCCGAAATGATAAATGTTGGTGCGGAAGCGGGAAGAAGTATAAGAAATGTCACTACCCTAATTGAATTTTTACCCTAAATATATTCCGCTAAATCATATTGACAACTTCTATTAGGAAAGTATACGATGTGATTAAGGTGAAAAATGGATAATCAACCCCAAGACGTAAGCAGCTGGTTTGAAAATACTATGCATAACGCTATTGCGAAGCGCGCGAGCGATGTTCATATCGAACCAGAAAGAGATACTCTTAACATTAGGTTTAGGATAGACGGACTTCTCCAGCAAATTGAAGTTTTAGGAAATCACCTGCAGGACAATATTATTTCCATGATAAAAGTAATGTCAAACATGAACATTACAGAACGACGGTTGCCTCAAGATGGCCACTTTGAATTTAATTATATGAATAAAGTTTATAACATTCGAGTTTCGGTATTGCCTTCCTTATATGGAGAAACTATTGTTTTTCGTATATTAAATAGAGAGGATATTTTAATCAGGCTTGAAGGATTAGGTTTATTGCCCGATCAGCTGGAGCTTGTAAATAAGCTTATTTCCAGTTCGTCCGGGATGGTTTTAACAACCGGTCCGACAGGATCGGGAAAAACAAATCTTCTTTATTCGATTATTCACGCATTAAATAAGCCGAACAAAAATATTATTACTCTTGAAGATCCAATAGAATATCAAATGACCAATATACGCCAAACCCAGATTAATGAGAGCATAGGGTTAAGTTATGTAAAGGCTATGAGATCTGTTGTTAGGCAAGATCCGGACGTTGTTATGTTGGGAGAAATAAGAGATGTTGACACAGCGCAAATGGCCATACTGGCAACCCTGACAGGTATTTTGATACTTACTACATTTCATACTTTTGATGTGCCGGCGCTTATTACTCGCTTTCTTGAATTTGGGGTCACGAATTCAATAATTGCCCAGACAATAAAGGGCGTGATTTCGACAAGGTTGGTAAGAAAGATTTGCGATTCGTGCAAAGAACCATATGCGATAAAGGAACTTGAAAAGCTTGATACTTACACCAGAAATTTAATAGAACACCATACTACTCCTATTAATTTCCAAAAAGGCCGGGGTTGCGATAAATGCGGCAACACGGGATATCTTGGAAGAACCGGAGTTTTTGAAGTGGTGTATTTTGACGAGGAGATAAAAACGTGCATTATCGAATATAAACTTCCTTCATATATATCCGCGCTTATTCAAAGGAAAAAGGCAAGAAGCCTAAGGGACGCGGCAATGGAGAAAGTTTTTCAAGGCGTCACTACAATTGAGGAAGTCTCTAGGGTTTTAGGTTCGCGAATAGGGTGAAAAACAGATGATATCTGCAAGGCCGCATTATAAACATTTAAGTCAAAAGTGGACTGCTCGGTCCAAAAAACTACGAGAGAAACTTTGGAAAAAGCATAAAGATTCTCTTGAATGGCTTGTTGGTAACTCTAAACAGCTTGCGATTGGATCTCTTGGAGGGATATTGCTTCTTGCAGGTCCAAGCGTTCCGCTTCTTCCCAAAAACCCACTACTTATTGTCAGTAACGAAACAAAAAAAGATGTTGACGTTACTTCTTCTTTGATATCGGATCTGTCTCTGATTTTGCCAAGTGCAATGAGGCCTTTAACAGTTAATGAAGAAAATAAAATTGCGGATATTTTATCTGGCGATTTTGGTTTTCGAGTCACCGCAGAACTTGATAATAAGCGGCTTAACAGAAGTTATGGATTAATAGGAGCAGAACAGCATTTAGCTCGTTTTCCGGGAGATAATATGTATACGCATTTTGACACAAAGGAGGAACAGGATAAGTTTTGGTCGTCAGGCATGGCTCCTGGTCTTGGAGCTTGGAGATATTTTGCCTTATCGGAAGAGCAGATGACCCAAAAAGATAAACTAAGAGAAAAATATTATTTGGCAGTGCAAACGTTTTTAGTTCCAGATTATAACAGTAGAGTTGAAGAGTATAGAGATTTTTTTAAATTCAGGAAGATGTTGATTGTTAATCCTGAAAATGGTAAAGCGATGGTAGTTGTGATTGGCGATGCTGGGCCTGCTGAATGGACAGGAAAACATTTGGGCGGATCGCCGGAGGTTATGGATTATTTAGAACGAGAGGACGGGGCAAAAAAAGGTCCGGTTATCTACTTTTTTATCGACGATCCAAATGATACAATTCCTTTGGGACCTATTGTTCCAAAACAAAGCTATGGGTAAGCATTTTTATAGTCATATTGTCGAAACATCAACGCTAAGCGTTGAGTTAGGTGAAATGGACTTATCGAAGGAAGAAAGACGCCATTTGATTGAACTTGCTGAAAATAATATTCATCATGCTATTCTTGACGCGATTTTATCGAAACTTTCGGAGGAAAATAAAAAAATCTTTTTATCGCATCTTGCGTCGGAACAGCACGATAAAGTCTGGGAACACCTAAAAAAAAATATTGACAATATAGAAGAAAAAATTAAAAAAACCGCGGAGGCCTTAAAAAAAGAGCTGCATAAGGACATTAAAGAGGCAAAGAGATCTTCTTCCCCCACTGCACGATAAGGGCGTGGTAGTTTTGGTAAACCTCTGTGTTAGCTGGTAGGTTTTTCATAAAGAAATTTTGAAGTTCGTCATACTCTTTTTTTACGGTAAGATTATGTTTATCAATAAATCTTTTCGTATAGTTATCAATGATAAAGATCGGTTTGTTAAAAGCGTAAAGAAGAATTGTGTCTGCAGTTTCTTTACCAACACCTTTTATAGAAAGTAGTTTGTTCCTAATTTTATCTGTTTGAAGCTTTGATAAGTGCTGAAGCGATTTATGATTGCTAATAACAAACTTTGAAAACGCAAACAGTCTTTCTGCCTTTTGATTATAAAGACCGGATGGTTTTATTAAGCGTTTTAATTTTTCAATATCTTTTAATGCCAGTTTATAAATTGAGTTAATATTATTTGCCTTTTCTTTTCTTAAATTTTCAATTGACCGCTGAACATTATTCCAATTTGTATGTTGGGTTAGAATGCTTCCTATTACTATTTCATCCATTGTATGAGGTTTATCGTTGTCGTACCACGGCCATTTGCCCGGATAATCAAACTTAAAAAGAAGATGAAAATAGACAAGAAGTGTTTTTGTTGGTTTATAAAGGTTTTTGTTAAGATCGACAGTTTCATTATCTAAAAAATATACTCCTTCTTTTTTTAGTATTTCTTTTTTTATTAAAATTCCTCCGCGCGCATAACCGGTTAATTTACCGGTGATTCCTACTACACGATGGCATGGGATTAATTTTGTATCTTTGTTTGAATGCATCGCGAATCCAACAACTCGCGGATTATTAGTATTGGTAAGTTCTGCTACTTGTTTGTAGGTTATGACTCTTCCTTTGGGGACTAGAGAAACTACATTATATATTTTTTGAAAGACCCTCATTTGTTTTTGGGAGCAGTTTTTAGATAACGTTCTTTTAGATATCTTTCATCAATTTTTTTCAGCTTATCGCCAACTGCTCTTTCTACATCAACACCCGCGGCAATTGCCAGTTGCATAGCAGTTATTATAACATCGGCAAATTCCTCGTACATATTTCTTCTGTCAAATTTTTGCAGTTTTGCTTTTCTTTGAAGTTTGAGAATTGAGAGTATATCGTTGCATAATTCCCCCACTTCTTCATTCAACTTAACTGTTTTAGTTAAGATCTCTTTTTCTTTTTGAGAATAAAGTCTGTACTGCGTCGCAGTTTTTTCATTTAATATCTTTATTTTTTCCTGAAGATTTTTTAAATTCATAAATTTATTCTAACATGTCACTGGGTATATTTTATTACGATATTCTTCTCATCAATCTCTCGTAAATTTTTTCCCTTGATCCTACAGCGATAATAAAAACAATCTTCATCTCACGATCTATGTTATACACAATTCTGTAACTTACACCTTGATAATGAAATTCAATTTTAGAATATCCTTTTAGTATTCCTACCAATGGAAGACCGATAGATGGATTTTCTAAAATATGAGGTATAACCTTGTTAACAATCTCTTTTGCTGCTTTAGGATAAATCTTTTTCAGATCCTTTTTTACTGCCTTATGGGCTTCAAGAGTAAATGAGATATTATTCACTTTCCAAAATCTCGCTGAAGTTGTTTGAGAGAATCGGTTTGCCCCTTTTTATATTGGGAAACTATCTCTTTTCCTCGAGAAAGAATCGTCTTTTGAAATTTTTTATCCATCAATTCCTCAAGAATTTCTAAGTCAGTTCTTGAAAGCTGTTTCAATGAGAAAGCAATTTGTTCCAACGTCAAAGGAAGAGAAATAATTTTCTGATATTCTGTTTTTTGTATGGCAATATTAGTATTCATTCTCTAATAATATCATGGATTAATCACAAAAGTCAAAAGATATTATTGCAATCGTAAAACACATCATTCGAGTCTGAGCTTGAAAGTTCATCTCTCAGAGTCGAATACCCGAGGGTGTAATGGTAGGTTTAGCAGCAAGGCGATTAAGTAGGCTTGTTATCCTCTTAAAGTACCTTTTTTCTATCTCTTTCAAAGCCTTTATACTCTTCCCATTTTTCCTCCTGCCATATATCTGTGGGGATTGTTAAACGAATACCATGAATCCAAAACTGTTCGCCTGGATTTTCATCAGTTAATTGCCGCAACGCTCCTTCATAATCAGGAACTTGCATTTCTTTCCACCATTTATATACGCTTACGTCTTTTTTTGTATTTTCAACAAAACGGACTTTTTGTTTTATAATTTCTTCCGGGAAAATCTTTTCTATTTCTTCTTTTAGATGTGCAGGTACAATCAAATATTTAATTCCTTCAAATGGAACGCCTTTTTCAACCAAGTATTCAAGAGGTCCTGATGTCAAACTTGGCAGATTAAAAACCGACATTTCTTTTCTCATCTTTTTAATATCTTTAAGATCGGCAACCGCTAGAATCGAAGCCTGCATTCGAGCGACACATTCCGATTCTTTTAGATCTCGATAAGGTTGATTGCTTTCGCTAAAATTGCCATCGGGAATAATCCAAGGCCGCTCAGCCATCACAGGCAATACCGCGCTCCATCCATAGTATAACGCTTGATCTAATACCAAATCATTCACTAGCTGAGAACGTTGAGTATCTTTTCCTTCTTGTAGGTCAATAAAACCTTGGTAATAGTATTTTGGTGGAAAAAATCGTCCTCCCTGACGATGAAAAAGAACGTTTTCGTTCTCTTTAATTTTTAACGTCACTTCATCCTTGTCTTGATCGTAATCAGCATCAAGTGTAGGATTAAAGATGTTTCCTACAACCGTTGGTGTTCTTTCCGAAGAAGTATTTGAAGAGAAAGTCTTTTGTCCTCTTTTGTAAACTCCGTGAGGAGCGAGGATTCCATTTTCAAAAATAGAACGTAAGATTGCCCTATTTTTTTCTTGCGTTAAGTTAGAAACTGGTCTTTCTGGATTTGGCTGATCCTTTGGCAGTTCGCTACCGGCATCCATAAAATGATTAACTGTTTTCTAATTTGTCAAGAATAGAATCTGCTGCAGCATTAGTGTCCATAGATCTAAGCGCTGACTTTGCATCGGGCATCTTTGATTCTCTTGCTTTTTCTCTACTGGCATCAAATGCCCTGTCAACTGTATCTTTGCCGACTGGAACAATTTTTGAAACAAGAACGCTTTTATTGCTGTTGTCAAAAGATGGAGCAAACCTACCACGTTCTGCATACTCATGGTTAGGAGCAAATAAATTAAATTTTAAGACTAGTTCATTATATTTCCCAGCTCTTTCGAGGCTAAACGTATCGGTTATTGTGATTTTGTCCTTGCCGATGCCTCCAACTGCCCCAGTCCACATCCACGATAAATCGCGTCCTAAATTAGCAGCAGCACTTTGCCCTTCAGGTGAACCTGTAAAACGAATCGCAAAAAATCCTTGTGTTGTAGCAATAACAATGTCACTGTCTCCTCCATCTTCTGGAGACTTATCTTTTATTGCGTTAACAGGCTCAATAAAAATTTCAACTCTTTTATCGGGATCATTTGGATCTGATCCTACACCTAAGACACCAAGCTCATTTCTTTTAGAAGCTAATTCATTCATCACTTCTATCATCTTTTGTCTTGGATTTTTATCTTCAGAATTAGGCATTTGATTAGGAGCTTCATCTGCTCCTGTTCGATTTGCTCCTGTACTTGAAACAACTATGTCCTTCTTTCCAACTCCAAATTTTCCCATTATCCTTCTCGTTTTTTGTCTTAAATTTTCACCTGTCTGCTTAGGTGTTTGTTCAGGGGTTCCAGCTTCTGGCATAATAATACCTCTTAACCATAAGATATAATACTTAGTTGTCCTTGTCAATATGTCGTAGTCTAAACTTTTAACTTTTTCCAAAGTACGCTACTACATAGCGTTACACTCTGAACAAAAATGAATTAGTTTAAATGTCCGTCTTGTAGGTTAAAGAGGCATGTTTATTTTCTCACAAACAATATCGCGTTTGGGAGATTGCGGCCGGGGCCTGCTTTATATCCACCACTCCAAAGCGCAACCGATCCGCCGCTGTCAAGATTTAGAGCATTTTCAAGTCCCAATGTTTTTAAAACATGGGCAACTTCTGCAACAGTTACGCTATGAACAACGCCAATATAGGCAGTGTTTCCTTTATTTCCGACAAAACTTCTTGTTCCTTTGCTTCCTTTCTTAGGATCTCCATCTCCCCCAAAAGCAATATTTCCTCCGGATAGAAGTAGCCCTTGGTTGGCCAGTACCATGTCCGATCCAGTATCTCTTCCCCAATCTAAAGATTGACCTCTTACTCCTGCAGAATTACCGGAAAAATATATAAGAGGAACGCTGCTGTATTTATTATTTTCAGAATTAAAATATGTTTTATTTTTGTTCATAAGCAGAGTATCAAATGAGTTAGTTTTACCTGTACAGCTTGGATATTCTGCCGGACAAAAATACGCTCCGTTAACACCCGCGAATGCTCCGTTTCTATTAACGTAATCACCTAAAGATAAAACAGGACAATTGTTTGAGCAATCAGAATCAGATGCGGTATCAACTATTACTTTAGTTGAATTAAGATCTGCCGCAACTATATCCACAAGATAAGTCCCTATATCGCTATTTACAGATTGCCTGCTATATCCACTGTTTGGCGGAGCATTGTTGGCTTTGACAGTTTCAGGAATAACAAATGTTGCCGCGATTTTTGCTTTCTCATCATCTATAAGTTTAGTCAAATTATTAAGAGTGGAACTTCCTGACGCATAATTTCTTTGGGATAAGTATGTAAGACTTTCGGCAAATAAATCATCAAATTTAGTTGTATTTTTGGTTTGCGTTTTTAGATCCAAGAGTTTCTCGTACGCGGTAACTGCCTTTTTGTAGGTTGTTTCTACGTTTCTTATATTCTCTTTTAATTCTTGATTAACAATGTACTGATCTTCGGCTTTAAGTTCCTTTAATTCTTCTTCTATCATTTCGAGTTTCTTTTTTTCTTTTGCTTCCAGCGTTGTTAGTGCACTAAGCTTAGTCTCGACAGTCTGGTTTTTTGTATAGTAAAAGATCGAAAGTATTGTCATGATGATTGCTAGGGCTAATATTACAGGAAAGATGACTAAAAGCTGAGGATATTTAGCAAGAAGTTTTTTTAAGTTAACGATGCTAGGCATGATTACAGTCTACCATAATTAAACCAGGATTTGCTACAATGTTTATGCAGAAGTTAGAAGAACTTATGAATAAAAAAAGAATTGTTATCGTAGTATTTATTTTAATAATACTTGGATTAGCGGGATATTTTGGCAAAACATTTATACTGGAAAAAAATAAATTTGATCTGTTTGGAAAATCCGTTAAAGGGATTAGCACTCAAAAACAAGAAAACGCTTCCTTGCCATCGGCTTCGAGCCTTCAGAATTCTTTGCAGCAAAAACTGGATTATATAAAACAGGAAACATCGAAATTAGATATTGCAGAAATTGCTTCGTCTTCGCCCCAAATACAAAAGTTAATTAAAGATCTCAATTCGCTCAAAAATTACCCAAGCGATCAAATAAAAGAAGTTTGCCAGAATATTTGTAAAAGTTTATAATGTTGGGTCTATGGACGAGTTGAAAGATAGAATTAATAAGTTATTGGAAAAGTTTGACATAGATAAAAAAAGACAGGAAGCAAGAATTATTGAGGCGGAAAGTTCTAAGCCTGATTTTTGGAAAGATCATGCAATGGCATCCTCCAAAATGATTAAATTAGCGGAAATTCAAAAAGAGATTGAGGAGGGAGAACTTCTTCAACGGATGGTTAACGATGGAAAATATGAGGAGGCGGAAAAATTATTAGGAAAACTTGAGAAAGCGCTTTATTTATCTAATCCTTACGATGAAAGTTCGGCAATTCTTTCTATCCATTCAGGGCAAGGCGGAGTTGAGGCTATGGATTGGGCATCAATGCTTAAGCGTATGTACACAAGATATGCAGAGAAAAAAGGGTGGTCATGTGAGATAATCGATGAAACATTAGGGGAAGAAGCAGGGATTAAAAGTTCAACCATAACTATTGATGGTAGATTTGCCTATGGATATTTAAAAGGCGAAGCAGGTGTACATCGTCTGGTTAGACAATCTCCATTTAATGCCGATAATTTACGCCAGACATCATTTGCTTTGGTTGAGGTATTACCTCAGATTCAGGATAAAGAGGTAGATTTAAAAGAAGATGACTTAGAGTGGGATTTTTACAGGGCAAGTTCGCATGGAGGGCAAAATGTACAGAAAGTTTCATCTGCGGTTCGACTAAAACATAAACCAACAGGTATTGTAGTAACTGCCCAGTCAGAGAGATATCAAGCCCAGAATCGCGAATATGCCCTGAAAATTTTGCGGGGAAAACTCTGGACGCTTAAAGAAGAAGCAAGGAAAAAAGAGGAAAAAAAATTAAAAGGAGGGTACAAAACTCCGGGTTGGGGCAATCAAATCCGTTCTTATGTTTTACATCCGTATCATATGGTGAAAGATCTGCGAACCAATTTCGAAACTTCAAATACAGACGCGGTTTTGGATGGAGAGTTGGATGGGTTTATAGAAGAAGAGCTAAGAAAACTGTGAAGAAAGTATTTATAATTCATGGTTGGGAAGGATATCCGGAAGGATCATGGCGGCCGTGGTTGAAAAATGAATTGGAGAAAAGAGAGTTTAAAGCATCTGTTCCAGCAATGCCTGACACAGCAAATCCAATAATGGAAAAGTGGGTGCAATATCTTGCAGAAATTGTAGGAAATCCGGATAAGAATTGTTATTTTGTCGGTCATAGTTTGGGGTGTATCACAATCTTGAGATACTTAGAATCTTTGAGTAAGGTTCAGCGAATAGGTGGGGCTGTGTTGGTAGCAGGTTTTGGTCAGGACTTGGATTACGAAGGCTATGAAGGAGAACTTTCAAGTTTTTTTCAAACTTCAATAAACTGGAAGAAGATTAAAAAACATTGTAATAAATTTGTTGCTATTCATTCAGACGATGACCCTTATGTCCCAATAAAGCATAATACTTTTTTTAAAGAAAAACTAGGTGCGGAATCAATAATTATGCACAACATGAAACATTTCAGCGGAGATAATGGAATTTTAGAGCTTCCTATAGCATTAGAATCATTACTAAAAATTGCAAATTAAATGCAAGCTGTAATTTTTGCTTTAATCTCATATTTCACTTGGGGAACAGGAATATTGGTTGAGGCTATTGTTGCCAGAAGGATACAGCCATATTCTTTAGCATTATGGGCTTTTGTACTTAGCTCTTTTACATTAAGTTTTTATGCGCCGTTTGTAATAAATGAGCTTGAAGGCTTAACCTTCGGTCTCTTATTGCTCATTATTATCATCGGAATAATTGGCTTATTTATTGGTACGATAGTATATTACGAAGCCTTAAGAATAAGTAATAGAGCTTTAGTTGGTACGATTGCCTCATCGTTTCCCGCTGTAGCAGTAGTAATCTCCGTTATTTTCCTTCATGAGAAAGTATCTTCTCAACAAGTAATTGCGATAATTATTATTTTTTCTGGACTTATACTTTCCAGTCTTAATATAAGGGAGCTTGCAAAGAAAAAAATCTTTTCTGACAAAGGAGTTTTATTAGCATTTATAACTATGTTATGCTGGGGTACTTGGATTGCTCTCCTTAAAATTCCTGTTAGGGAAATAGGTTGGTTCTGGCCAAATTATATTACTTTCCTACTTTTTCCTATATTATTTTTATATATAAAGATAAGGAAAATTCCTATACAACGGCCTACTATAAATCACGCCATTATTCCCCTTATTGTTTCAACTGTATTGGTTCGTGTAGCTGAGTTTAGTTATAACTTGGGAATAAGTAAGGGGCTTGTGACAGTAGTTGCTCCTATAGCAGGCGCAAATCCGACCCTTTTTGTAATTTTGGCTTTCTTATTTCTTAAAGATCCTATTACCAAACAACAAATTATTGGAATAGCTATTACTTTAATAGGAATAGCGTTATTATCTTTTTTGAGTATATAAATTATGAAAGTAATTTTATCAATGGCAATTTCAGTAAATGGAATTATCGCCACAAAGGAAGGAAGCGAAGACTTTTTACCTCATGGTAATTGGATACAGTTTGTAAAATTAGTAAACAAAGTTGGATGTTTTATTTGGGGAAGAAAAACTTACGAAGCAGTTATTAGATGGGAAGGAGATTATTTAAATGATCTTAAAGACGCAAAAAAAATTATTATTTCCCATGCAGACCTTGAATTAAAAGAAGGTTTTACATTGGCACATTCACCGGAAGAAGCATTAGGGAAACTTGAGAATGAAGGATTCAAGGAAGTTATTCTTACAGGTGGATCTACAAATAATAGTGAGTTTGCAAAACGAGGTTTAATAGATGAAGTAATTTTTGATATAAATTCTGTGGTAATTGGTGAAGGAATACCTGTTTTCGCTCCAGCTAATTTTGAAATGAAGCTTAAGTTAGTATCCATGGAAAAGATAGATGATAATATACAGGAGCTCCGATATAAAGTTTTGAAATAATTTTATGAGATGCTAGACTTCAATTTAGTGGCAGTTGAAAAAGAGAATTATCGGCAAACAGCTTTTTATCAGAAAAAGATAAGCTGACTTGTCAAAAGTAAGAAAATATGGTTTACTTAAGGTATGCCGGAAACAAAAAAAATAGACAAGGAACAAAGTAAAGCACAAACTGAAAAACCATTAGATAATTCTTTGGTTCATGATTTTGCTATGAAAAATGGATCAATTTTTACGCCAAAATTACTTATAATTTTAATTGTTGCAGTTGTATTAGGTATTGGTAGCGGATACGCTCTTTCCAAAAGAGGAGCAGTTGGCGGGGATACTGTAGGGGGATCTGTTAGCTCCTCCAAAATTTCAAAAGGGACAACTGTTGGAGAGGGTGATACAAAAATATTTAAAGATGTCGCTGAAGGAATTTTAAAGGCGGGGGGAATCGAGGGAGAAGGAGCTTATCATCTAGTAAGACCGGGTGGGGACAGCCAAAATGTTTATCTTACCTCGTCAATTGTTGATCTGTCCCAATTCTTAGGGAGAAAAATTAAAGTTTGGGGAGAGACGCAACAAGCCAAAGTAGCAGGGTGGCTGATGGATGTTGGAAAACTTGAAGTTTTGCAATGACATGCATGATAAAACTTGATAAGGTTTCAAAAAAATATGGCACAGGAGTTTTTGCTCTTTCGGAGATAAACTTTTCGGTTGATAAGGGAGAATTTGTATTTTTAGTTGGGCCTACCGGTTCTGGAAAAACAACAATTTTTAGGCTTTTGATTAGAGATTTGCTTCCATCGACTGGGAGTATTACTGTTGCTGACTTTGATATTGTAAAACTTCCTCATGGCAAAATTCCTACTTTACGAAAAAAAATCGGATTTGTCTTTCAGGATTTAAAGCTATTATTGGATCAAACAATTTTTGAAAATATCGCTTTGTCTTTGGAGATTGCAAAAGTCCCAAAGGCAGATATAAAAAAGAGAGTAGAGGAGGCATTGGAAAAGGTAGGGATAATTAATCACAAAGATAAATTCCCTATTCAGTTATCCGGCGGTGAATTGCAAAGAGCTGCGATTGCCAGGGCGCTTGTTTTGTCCCCGGATATAGTTTTGGCTGATGAGCCGACAGGCAATTTGGATTTGGAAACTTCATGGGAAATAGTGAAATTGTTAGAGAGTATTAACGAAAAAGGAACAACAATTATCATGGCAACGCATAATACAGAGATTGTAAAAAACCTTTCAAAAAGGGTTATTGGATTGGATAAAGGAAGATTGGTTCGCGATGAACCCCCTTCGCGTAAAGCTTCGGGGGTCAAGTAATATGATTTTAAAAACAATGTGGCACAATATTAGGCGTTCTCCATATCAGGCATTTACTGCTGTTTTTATAATTCTCCAAACTTTTTTTGTTGTGTCAATTTTTAGCTTTGCGGTATGGGGCTCGGCAATGATTATTAATTATTTTGAATCTTTACCCCAAGTAGATGTATTTTTCCGAAACGAAGCAAAACAGACAGAAATAGATGCGCTTAAAAAGCAATTGGAGGAAAGCGGTAAAACAGCAAGTATTCGTTTTGTTTCCAAAGAAGAAGCGCTTAAGATTTACCGGGAACAAAATAAAGACGACCCTCTTCTTTTGGAGTTAGTAACAGCAGATATTTTGCCTTCTTCATTCCATATTTCAAGTGTTTCTATAAACGATTTATCATCCATTGCGGATAATCTCAAAAAATCACTTATAGTTGAACGGGTAGTTTTTCCAAAACAGGTTGTTTCAAAACTTATAGAATGGACAGAAGTGCTTAGGAAAGTCGGCATTGCTCTTGTTACATTTTTGGTAGTTGATGCAATTCTTATAATGGTAATTATTGTTGGGATCAAGATTTCACACAAGAAAGAAGATATTGAAATAATGAGGCTTATTGGCGCAACAAATTGGTATATTCGCTGGCCGTTTATTTTTGAGGGAGTACTTTACGGGATTGTGGGAGCAATTCTTGGATGGGGATTGGCATTAGGCGCCTTATGGTATGCAACTCCATTTTTGTCCACTTTTTTGCACGAGATTCCGGTTTTTCCTATTCCTCCAACCTTCCTCTTCCTTGTTCTGGGAATAGAAGTTTTGCTCGCAATTGTTCTTGGTGGAATTTCCAGCTTTATGGCAGTTATCAGATATCTTAAATAGGATCCTATGGAATTTTATGAAACACTTTACGCTAATAATAGGTTTAATTATTGTTTTTTTTCTAACATTCAGCGTATTTAATTATCCATCTGTATTTGCGCAAGATCAAACACCTACCCCAACACCTTCTCTGGATACATCACAAAATCAAAAGGAATTAGAAGATCAGATACAGAGTCTAAAAAACAAAATTGCAGAACTTAAGGAAAAAGGCAAAACTCTTTCTTCTCAAATTGCTATTATGGATAATCAGATAAAATTATCGGAAGCAAGAATATTTGCTACAAAGCAGGATATTTCAAATCTTGTTTTAGATATTGACATAGCGACTAAAAAGATAACAAGCCTTCAAGAGGCTTTAGATACTCTTTCGGAAATTCTTCTTAATAGAATAGTTGCCACTTATCAGGCGGGAATGGTTAAGCCGTTTGAAGTGCTTTTGTCATCAAGTAATGCCTCAAATTACTTCTCAAGACTTAACTATCTTGAAATTGCGCAGTCGCATGATAAAAGACTTATTTACGATACTCAAGCTGCCAAAAACGATTATATAAACCAAAAGAAAATTTTTGAAGAAAAGAAAAAGAAAGTAGAGAGTCTTAAGCTGCAACTTGAGGCATATACGTCGCAATTGGATCTGGAAAAAAAGAGTAAGCAAAATCTGTTGGTTGTAACTAAAAATGACGAGAGCAAATACCAGCAGTTACTAAAAGAAGCAGAGCTTCAGATAAGTGGCTTTAAGTCGTTTGCGTCCTCAAGAGGTGGAGCCCAGATTCTGCCTGCCCAGCCAAGTCCTGATGGCTGGTATTATAATCAAAGAGACGAAAGATGGGGTAGGAATAGGATTGGCACATCTCAGGACCAAACGTGGGAAGTAGGATGTCTTGCGACATCGGTTGCTATGGTTATGAAGAAAAAGGGTGTAAATGTAACGCCCGCTGATGTTGCGGCAAGTTCATGGTATTATTTCGCCGATACTGCTTCAATGCTCATTCCTTGGGCAGATGGAAAATTCCAATCTATTTGGCAACGTGATTTTAATGCGATTGATGCAAAGCTTGCAGCAGGAAATCCGGTTATTGTAGGCGTTAAAGTTGCGACCAATAGTGTAGGTACGCATTTTCTTGTATTAAAGAGTGGGTCAAATGGAGACTACGTTATTAATGATCCATGGTATGGCCCGGATCTCAAATTCTCCGATTACTATTCAACATCGCAAATATTTCAATACGGATTTTATAACGGATAGTGTAGCATGAATAATGCAAAGGTATGGCCTGCTCTCTTAGCTGTTTTTTTAACTTTCTTTATCTCACAAACCCAAGCTTACGCAGAACTTTTTATCAACGAGTTTGCTTCTGATACAGAAGGTACTATAGCAGATCCCGATTGGGTTGAAATTTACAATAGTGGAGTTTCATCAATTGATCTATCTGACTATCGACTTGAGGATTTTGAAGCAACAAATAAAAAAATATTGACTGGTATAATTGATCCTTTTTCTTTTACTACTTTTGATTGGAGTAATAAGCTTAACAAGAATGGAGATGTAATCAGTTTGTTTAGAATAAGTAATCCCTCATTGGTTGATGAAGTTGCTTATGGAGATCGAGGTAGCGACGTCTTTGCTCCAGAACAAGGTCAGTCTGCAGGTAGAAATACAGATGGAACAGGTGTATGGATTATTTTTTCGGCTTCAAGTAAAGGATCTACTAACAATGCGTCAACGCCAGCACCTACCCCAACCGCCACTCCTACGTCTGTTCCCACAAATACACCGACGCCGACAAGAACTCCAACTCCAACACCAACTATAAAACCAACATCCACACCTAAAATTCCTACTCCTACCAAAATCCCAACCCCTACTCCGATTAAATCTGATCCAACAATAAAGCCTACGTTTTCGCCTACAAATACTCTAGCTAAGGTTTCAGAAAAGGTTTTGCCGACATCGGTTTTGGGAGAAAGCACGGAAAGCGCAGCAGATTCTAAAGTAAAAATATCACCTCCTGAAAAAGAGACAAAAGTCCTTGGGAGCAGTTCGGGTAATCTTTCAAAAATATTAATTGGCGTAGGAGTTATTTTCCTAATCTCTTGTGGTATACTTGCCTTTCGTAGCTATGTAAAAAACAGAAAGGAAAACAATTACAGTGGATAATATTACAAATAGTTTTGAAGAAACACGAAAACTTGGAGAAGAATTTGCAAGGTCTCACCTTGCGAGGCTAAAATATGGAGTAATTGCTCTTTATGGGGATTTGGGAAGCGGCAAAACAACTTTTGTTCAGGGATTAGCGAAAGGGCTTGGGATAAAAAGAAGAATTATATCGCCAACATTTATCATTGTTAGGAATTATAAGTTAGAAGTTGGAAGTTTTTATCACATTGATTTGTATAGAATTCAGAATGAAAAAGATATTGAAAGTTTAGGAATTGAGGAAATTATTAAAAATCCGGAAAACATTGTAGCTATCGAGTGGGCGGAGAAGATGGGAAATTTGCTACCAAAGAAGAGATGGAATATTAAGTTTGAATACTTGGATGAGGATAAGAGGAGGATAACAATTGTGTCATCCTGAACTTGTTTCAGGATCTGGTTCATGAGTAAACGAGATGCCGAAATAAATTCGGCATGACATGGAAAAGATATGAAAGCATACATTAAAGATGCAATTAAAGTTTTAAGAGATGGTGGTATAGTGATCTTTCCTACAGATACTGCTTTTGGAATAGGATGCAGGATTGATGATGAGAAAGCCATAGAAAAATTGTTCAGAATTCGCCAGAGGCCAAAGGATCAGGCAACACCGGTTTTGGTTGATAGTCTTGAGATGGCAAAGGATTATTTGTCGCCAATTCCAAAAGATGTTATTGATGAGCTGATAAAGCCGTATTGGCCGGGAGGGCTTACGATTGTTCTGCCTTGCAGAATTGATAAAGTTCCTAAGCTTGTCAGGGGTGGGGGTAAAACTATTGGAGTCAGGATTCCCGATAATCCTGTTATTTTGGAGATCATAAAAGGAGTCGGAGTTCCGATTCTTGGTCCTTCTGCGAATTTTCATGGAGAAAAAACGCCGTATAGATTTGAAGATTTAGACAAAGATATCGTAAAATTAGTTGATTATGTGGTTTTTGGAGAGTGTTCAGTTAAACAAGCGTCGACTGTAATTGATTGTTCAATAAATCCCTGGAAGGTAATAAGAAAGGGAGCTGTGGAGCTAATTTCTAATTTCTAAAATATGAATACATTAATGCTTGATACGGCGGACAATAAAAAGATTTCGATAGGTTTAAAGATTAACGGTAAAGAGCATATTAAGACTCATTTGATAAAGTCTAATAAAACTCAGATTGTTCTGCCGATGATTGATAAGCTCTTAAAAGAGCAAGGGGTAACATTAAAAGATCTTACGTTGGTTGAAGTAAATACGGGCCTTGGTTCTTTTACCGGGATAAGGGTTGGGATGGCGATTGCCAACGCGCTTTCATTTGCGCTCAAAATTCCTGTTAATACTATTAAGTGATATACTAGGTAATAACATGAAAGATTTTCTGCACCATCTTTTTTTGCCCCATGAGCGCAATAACTATAGAGCAAAACTTTTGCATCATAAAACCCTGATTTTTTTTATAACTCTTATTTTTTCCGCAACATTTTTCCTTGACTTTGTTAAAATTAATTTTCCCTCCGTTTTGGGAATTCAAAACAATATAACAGTAGAACAGTTGGTAACTATTACCAATAAAAAAAGGGCAGAAGCCGGCCTTTCGCCTTTGAAGCTAGATCCTAATCTGTCTCAAGCGGCAGCTTTAAAGGCGGGGGATATGTTTGCAAAAGACTATTGGGCTCATAATTCTCCAGATGGCATAACACCTT
>MFNZ01000001.1:71813-80764 GCA_001782195.1 Candidatus Levybacteria bacterium RIFCSPHIGHO2_02_FULL_37_13 | reverse complement strand
CCATGATAACTTAAAAAGTCCAATGGATTACCTAATCCTGAAAGGAGTAATGTCTAAAATGTCTGTAACGCATACAGCTAATTGCAATTTAGAACTTATCCTGATAAAATATAACCTAATGAAAGCAAATATTCATCCAAAATATTATCAGACTAACATTGTCTGCGCGTGCGGGAATAAATTTACTATTGGTTCGACCCAGGAGTCTATTCGCGTTGAGTTGTGCTACAAATGCCATCCTTTTTATACAGGCGAGCAAAGATTTGTTGATACAGCGTCTCGTATTCAGAAATTCCAGGACAAACAAATAATTGCTACTAAATATCAAAGCCAAAAGTTTAAGAAAAAAGAAGAACAAAAACAAAAAGATACTCAGCCAAAAACACTCCGGGAAATGCTGATGTCGATTAAATAGATAGACGGTAGATGATAGAATGTAGATGGTAGATTTTTGAGAATAGAAGATTGATGATGGATCAACCTTCCATCTTCCACCTTCAAATTACTATCTTCTACTCTCCACTTTCTATCGTCCAGACATATGGACGATTACAGAAAAATTCAAATTCAGGAGATTGACAAAAAAATTGCAGGGACCCGATCTTTGCTCTCTGATCCTTCGTTGCGGGAATTGGCTCAAAAAGAGATAGATGAGCTGGAAATACAAAAAAAAGCTTTGGAGGAAAGTATAAAATCTACACAAAAAACTCCCGAAGAATCCCTTGATAATCGCAATGTAATATTGGAGGTAAAAGGCGCTGCGGGAGGCGAAGAAGCAAAGCTTTGGAAAAAAGAGCTTTTGCAAATGTACTTTAAGTTCGCGCAAAAAAAAGGATTTAATGTTGAACAGATAGAAGAGAATGTAATTAAAATATCGGATAATAATGCTTTTAAAATTTTCAAATATGAAGCAGGCGTTCATAGGGTTCAAAGAGTACCATCTACTGAAAAAAGAGGAAGGATTCATACATCAACCGCTACTGTTTCTATTTTACCGGAGCTTGAAGATATTGATCTTCACATAAATCCCGAAGATATTCAGTTTGAAGCGTTCAGATCCGGAGGACATGGGGGGCAAAATGTAAATAAAGTCTCAACCGCGGTAAGACTAACCCACAAACCTACCAAACTTGTAGTTACTGCCCAGACAGAAAGATTTCAAGCCCAAAACAGAGAAATCGCCATGGAACTTTTACGATCCAGGCTTTGGGAAATAGAGGTTGAAAAAAGACACGAAGAAATCGGATCACTCAAATCAACCCAGGTCGGACGCGGCATGAGAGCGGAAAAAATAAGAACGTATAATTTTCCGCAAGACCGACTCACCGACCATAGAATTAATAAATCCTGGCACAATTTAGAAAGTATTCTCGATGGCAATCTTGAAGAAATTATTGAACAATTTCAAAAACAAAATTAAGTTAAATACCTCATGTCTTTATTTTTCAGTTTTGTTATTTCTTCCAGACGATCTTCTTTCAGGATCTGTGCTATTTGCCGTCCTCCTGCTAAATGCGGCAAAATTACATAATCTGCTCCTTCTTTGTACAAAATCTTAGCATCAGTTGAATCAAGAGCCATTACAACGATCTTGCTTCTCCTATTTTCAACTTTGTGCTTCTTAAGAAGAAGCAGATTGTCCTCAATGTCCGGAATGGTTGAAATAATAAGACGGGCAGTATTTAGTTTTGCTCTATCTTGTATATCCAAATCCGAAATATCGCCATAAATACTAAGCGATTTTTTGTCTACTAGCTTTTTTACAATTGCAGGATCAAAATCTATAACAACTATTCTTTTGCCCAAATCCTGCAAAGCTTCCAGAATACTCTCCCCCATTTGATCTCCTCCTATCAAGACCGTATGTCCATCAAGATTTTCCAATCCTTCATCCGAACTAATCATCTTTTCTTCTTTGGTATGTTTTTTTTCAAATATTTTAAAATACGAACTCAAATTCTGATACAAACTATTGCTATTGGCAATCATATATGATGAGATAGTAAAGGTAATAAGCCCGACCAGCGTTATAAGAGTAACAACGTTTTGGGGAATATGCCCCAGTTTGTTTCCCAAAAAAACAATAATCAAAGAGAATTCGGAAATTTGCGCAAGACTAATACCGCTTAAAAAAGATGTTCTTTTCCTAAAACCTAAAAAACCCATGCTTATAATCACTACCAATGGTTTTAAAATGAATACAAAAAGCGATAATGCAATTGCAGGAAATAAGATTGAATAATCATTTCCAAAAGTCATTTTTGTTCCAATGGCAACAAAAAAAAGTATTATAAAAAAATCTCTCAAGACTCTTGCCTTGCCGATTATTTGATAATTTGCAATTGAATTTGCAAGGGCAAGACCTGCTAAAAACCCGCCTATTTCAACAGAAAATCCAATAATCGGCGAGCTTACCACAGTGGCCAAACCAAAAGCCCAGGCAATACTCACAAGAAATAATACTTCTTGCGACTTGGAAAGAAACTCCACAATTTTAGGGAAAAATTTTAAGCTTAAATAAATAACAAAACTAAATAAAATTATTGCCTTAACTAAAGCTAGAGAAAACCCGACAAAAGTTTCTGCTATCGAGCCTTCTATATTGAAGCTTGATAAAAATATCAAAACAAGAATTGCCAGAAAATCCTGTATAACCAGTATTCCAACAACAACCCTCGCGCTTAAACTATGAAGATCTCTTTTGTCCGAAAGAAGTTTTACAACAATAATAGTACTTGAAAATGCCAATGCAACACCAATATACAAAGAACTAACATATGAAAAACCAAAACTAACAGCCAGAATAAACCCGAATAAAAGAGTGGCAATAATTTGTCCTGCTCCTACAATTAGGGCAATTTTGCCGATTGATGGAAACTCCCGAATTTTAATCTCAAGCCCAAGCATAAAAAGAAGAAGTGTGATGCCAAAAGAAGAAAGCGTTTCCAGAAAATTCTGATTTTGAATATCAATAATTCCAAGCGGACCGACTATTACGCCGGTTAAAATGTATGCCAAAATCGCAGGCTGATTAAACCTTTGAAAAACAACGGAAAGAATAGCAACAAGACAAATAATTATTGTGATTTCGGAAAAAATAATGTCCATAAATTAGGGTTTAATTTATTCTAGCATCTTGACAGCCAATAGCAAGATCATTTAGCATGAAATTATGGACGCTCCCGTTGAATATCAAAAAAGCGCGAACTCAGAAATTCCTATACAGAATAATAAAACAAAAAAATTATTATTTGAGATATTAATCGTAATTATCTCGCTTATTTTGTTATTGGCAGCCCTAAATTATTTTAACATCCTTTCTATTTCAAAATTTTTGCCCGGCCAAAAATCCCAGCCTTTATCATTGCAATTTCAACCTACATCAACTGTAGAAAAAAATAAATTTCCCTCTTCTTCCTTAAAAATCAGTTGTCCGTCCATAAAAGAATTATGTCAGGCGGGAACCGGCGTAATAAAAGACGAAAAATATGTTGGCTGGGGCTTTGTACTTGCATCAGGCAGCGCGATATTCGCGGCTTTTGATGGGAATGCAGAGAGTACCCAAAGTACTTATACTGAAACAAGTCAGGTAACTAATGAAACCAAGGAAAAAAAGTTTATTAGAATAATTCTTGACAATAAAGGCCTTGGACTCAAGGCAACATATCTCTTTAGAGGAAATGCTATTAAAAGCAAAGAGGTTTCTAAGGGAGAATTAATTGGAGTCTCAAACGGAAAAATAATCAGTATTTATGATAATAAATCTCTTATCTTTTCTCTAATTACAGGTTATCCTACCACAAATAATATTGTTATTCTAAATAAAGGACACTTTGAGTAAAGGAAGCACGAAGCATATAATATTGTTGCGTAAGGTACGAATGCCTATGCTTGGGTATCAACTTCTGACTATTCTTCTTATTCTTCTTCTCCCCTTAATCCCAAAACAATTTGCTGATGATCGCATTCGACTCTTAATTATTCTATTTGGTATATGTTTGTTACCTGTTTTTTTTACAGCACTCCTAGCAGATATCAAAAGAAAATTTATTCTAACAATCTGTTTTATTTTATTTCTTATTCCACTTGCTATCTCAACAATATTTTCTATTGACAATCAACAAAGCATTATCCAACTCCGCCTATATCTCTCCTATTTTGTTATTTTCGCAAGCTCTGGTATAATTTTCCCAAATTTGAGAAGTAAAGAAATATTTGTCGCCTGCTATTTACTTATTGTATCTTCCCTTTCTTTTTTTTCCCTTTACAATACCCTTATTCGTCATTATGTTAACCGCGAAAACATAAGCTTTCTATGGATATATTATGGCCATAATCACCTCTCATCACTTCTTATCTTGGCGATTCCCTTTTGCGTTTATGCTCTCTTAACATACTGGGAAGATAAGAAAATTCGCCTGACAGTCTTTGTTATTTCCTGTCTTCTCTTTATAAGTCTACTTTTTACATTTAGCATTGGAGCCATGATTGCTCTTGCGGTTTCTTTTTTTATCGTACTAGTAATTGTCAGAAAAACACTCCCGCATAAAAAAGTCTTCATCGTAGCTTTCTTAATTATTGCTTTTTTGGGAATATCATCTTTATATCTGTTTTCACTAAACAAAGGTATTAAAACGTTTGATCTTCGGAAAAACCCTTACAAGAATGTGTCGTCGCGCTTTGTCTATTGGCAAAAAGCCTTTGATAATTTTGGAGAAACACCACTTACAGGCAGTGGTCTTGATACTTTTTATAAAGTCAATATAGAAACTCGCCCTTACAGTCGTTACGCACATAATTTTTTTATCCAGATGCTTAGCGATACTGGAATCTTTGGCTTTCTAACAACTATCACTCTTATAGGAGCTGTATTGTGGAACGCATACAATACGATCAAGACTACTTTAGACAAAAGAAAGCGTCTTTTTTACCTTTCTTTATTTGTATGTCTTTTGTCTTCTACGCTTTTGGCAGCTATTGATGTAGACTGGCATTTACCGACTGTATTTTTGATCTTTTGGGTACTTGCCGGATTTTTGAAAAATTATGCTAAATGAATCAACAATTTTTAGAGGAGCGTTTTGGTTTTCTATAGCAGCTTTTTTTGAACGGGTAATGTTCTTTATTCTGCCAGTTTTTATTGCTCCGATTGGTCCGTCGACTCTTGGAATTTTCTATCTTAGCCTTCGTATATTTCATAGCATAGTTTCTCTTCCATCAACAATCCTCAATGCGTACTATGCTCACAAACTTCGTCAATACCTTCAAAATCCAAACAGCCTTCAATTTGAAGAAAAATCAGCTCTATTTTTGAAAATGTATCTTTTAGTAGGAATTCTTTTGGGAGTATTTTTCTTTACTCTAGCTATCGCATTTTCGCCAATACAGTCACTTGGACTACTTGCTTTGGCCATTCCTTTCGCAATAGTTAATGTCTATATGATGATGCTTTTGCGCCTGCTTCAAAGATTTAAAAAAATCTTTATCATCCAGTTTCTATTCATGTTTGGATTCCAGCTTCTCTATATGATCATTTTTATTGGATTTTTTCGCTTAGGCATTGCCGCTGCTTTTGTAGGCCTGCTTTTGAGTAATGTTTTAATAAGTATTGCTGCTTCTTTTTTTCTCTTCGACAGCATCAATCTTTTAGGATTATTTCAAAAGCTTACCTTCAAAATGTTTGTTGTGTCGCCGTTTCCTTTATTAAACGCCCTATATGCAACGGTCTTCCCTGTGCTCGATATTTCAATTGTAGGATTATTGTTTGGCTTCTCTACGCTTGGACACTATATTGTTTTTCTCTATCTGCCTCTTATTATCCACAAAATCCCAACAACTCTTTTTAGTATGTTTCTACATGTTGCATCAGTCAAAACTCGCAAATACGAGGATATTACGCAGATTTCTAAGCAAGTTTTTAAATGGATACTTATTATCACTATACCGGTCTTTATCTCTATTATGCTTTATCCATCGTTTATCTTATCTTTCTTATTCCATAAAAGTTATATAAAAGATTTTGCGATTATTCAACTTCTCTCGATTTCCTTTTTTATCCAAACAATAAGTTGGACTGCCGGAAGAATTTTACTTGCCAAAAAGAAAATTTTTTTGTATACATTTACCAATTATTCCTTTGGGGTTGTTTTTGTTTTGCTCGCACTTTTTCTCGCTTCGCCTTTTGGGATTTTTGGCATAGCGCTCGCTCTTCTTGTCTTTTCTATTTTAGATGCTTTAACAAAATACGTGCTTGTCGTCACAAACACTAAAGTTTTCTTTATTGGTATCGATCATCTAAAAACCCTTCTTGCCGGAGCTTTGACAAGTTTTTTGATATACATCCTTTTTTCGAACAACCCCCTATTGTCTTTATCCTTTTTACTTGTCTTCTATTTCGCTATACTATGGATAAGTGGAGTTATAAATCAAGGAACGTTTTTTGAACTTAAAAAAATACCAAAATATGACTGAAAAAATATCCGTGCTTATTGTCACACGAAACCGATCAGAATTGCTTGTAAGCTGTATTAATTCACTTGCTGCACAAACACAAATACCAGACGAGGTAATTGTTGTTGACAATGCATCAACCGATAATACCAAAGAAATAATTCTTTCTTTTAAAAAAGAGCTGCCTATACAATATATTAGGGAAGATCAAGTTGGCATTCCCTATGCCCGTAACAGAGGCATTGGAGTTGTCCATGGATCACTTATTCTTATGCTTGACGATGATTGTCAAGCAGACAAGTTTTGGATTGAGAGAATGGTTGACGCTCACAAGAAATACAAAAAAGCATGGGTGGTTCAAGGAAGAACGTTTAGTTTGCCCAAAACGCGACCATACAGTTTGCTTGTAGAATTTAAAAGGTCTATTTCACTACGAAACTACACAAAAAAAAAACTTCCTTTAATAATGAAGGGTTTTTTCCAAAGCTACTTTAAAGACGAAAAAGAGATTTTGACCTGCGATACTAAGAATCTTTCTATCAAAACCTCATATTTTAAAAAATATAAACTTTCATTCGACGAACATTTCTATCGTGGGTCGGATGCCGATTTGGGGAGACAGATTGTAGAAAAAAATGGCCTAATCATGTTCTGTCCTAGCGTAACGGTCGCTCATTGGGAAAGATCAACACTTGCCGAATTTCTTGAGCAACGCTGGCATATTGGAAGGACTAAGGCCAGAATGTTAAGCAAGTGGAAAACACCCACAATGGTAAATATGGATTTGTTAGCAACCCTCCTAGCCTTTTTCCACTTTTGCAAAATCTTTAATCAATGGCGTAATTCGCCTATCGTTATGGTACTTCTTCTTCTTGATAGGCTTTACTATTTTAACGGCTACTTTTTCGAGAAAAGATTCCTCAAATTGGGAAAAGCATTGTAGGCAGCCCAAACAGCGAAATATATAAGCACAATAATATTTCTGCTAAAGTAGTTTGGCAAAATGAACACTCCTACCCCAACATTGAAAAATACAAACAAGATAAGGATAAGCAGTCGCAGCCTATTTGAAACCATTAGCAATAACAATGATGAAAATTCTGTTAGCAAAACTCCTATTCCAAAAAGTGCCGCTATAGGTCTGTTATCTATTGCTAATTGCGGAATAGGACTTAAGGCTCCTATCTCGTGGCCAAGCGTTAGGACTCTTTGATAGTGGCCAGTTATGATTGCGCTTTGTACTGCTTCACCGCTAAACCATTTCGGCACTTCTTGTATATGTGCCATCTTAGAAAAAAAACTGCTTCCATAGATAGTTGCTATAAAAAATAAAAGTATCGGCAATATCATCCACTCGTTTTTCCTTTTGTCATTACTCTTATAGTAAAACCAGTAGTAAAACGCAAATCCCAAAAGCATAAGCGCAGTCATATGAAACTTGTGCTGCATTTTGCCTAGGCTTCCGCTTACAGTAGCATAGATAGTTCCTCCGATTATTGAATAAAGAAGAATAATCGTACTGGTTAAACGCGGTTTCAACTCCAATACAAAAAGCACGACAAAAATCAAAGGAATTACTATCAAAATAAAAAATCTATATTCTGAGTGAAACAAGACCTGAAAAATCGCATCTATTCTTAAAAACGAGGTCGGCCTGATAAGAAGTGGAGTGCCATAATAAAGCTCGGATAGCTTTTCCAGCAACAATCCTCCTAATAGAAGCCGGAATCCCCATAAGCAAAAGGGGGGCATTTTCGCATTACCAAAAAGCGTTATAATTCTTTTTTTAAGCGCATCTCTTTTAAAATATAAAAGGATAAGCAAAAGAAAGGTTTCAGCAAGGAACACGATTTTAAAGTCAATTACTGGCATGAAAGCACAACTCCTTCATCAAAAACCAGATACGGCAACAACTCTATATTGCTACAATATCTTTTTACATAAAAGCTATCGTAAGAAAGATTTTTAGGCCAAAAGACTTTACGGATAAATTGGCACATTTCAACATTAGTACTACCATGCCTAACTATCATTTCTCGAGAATATTTTAAGAACAAGTTGGGTGCTTTAGTTCTATAGAAATTAACAGCTTGGTCATTTTTGGAAAGACGAATTTGATAACCGCATGGACTAAGAGTATTTACTGCATACATGGGAAATCGAGAAAAAGGAAAAATTGACTCTTCTGTAAAAAGCGCTAGTGGAAAAGCAATTAGAATATAAACGAACATAAAGATAATAAATTTATTAGGACTTTCCCCTGTAGGAGAATTAAATAAAGAGTGTCTGTGCGATGCGACAAATTTGTACCCGACTGGCAAAAGTTGTCTTATTATTGGCAATTCTCCAATCTTTGCTATAAATTTCCATTTTGGATATTCTTCTAAGATTTTTAGAATTGCTTGCGCGTTTTTATAAATCCTGCCATTTGCGTCTACAACGTGAATCTCTTTCTCTGTCGCCGTCTTTGTAATATCCTGTGGAAGCGGGTCCTTGGTTAT
>MFNZ01000001.1:32402-71798 GCA_001782195.1 Candidatus Levybacteria bacterium RIFCSPHIGHO2_02_FULL_37_13 | reverse complement strand
TTTCTCCTTATGCTTTGACCGATCAATCCTTTTAATGATTGCTGTGCACATTGGACAACTTCCATCATAATAAATAGTCTTTCTACAATCACCCTCACCGTTCTTCTGTTGAGGATCCATAGAATTCAGTGTAGAATACACCTCTATGATTTGTCAACGCTTAACGGTTTCCATTTAATCCCCTACCATGACATTATGAATCCTCAAAATCCCCTGCTCAACAAACAACAATTGCATTTACCTGTTTTATTCCAAAAGAAAGCAAGGATTACGAAGGCATGAAAAGCTGCATTTCCCCTTGACAATCCTATCTTCTCCTGGAAAAGCTGCGCTCCTGAATTTGCGGAAAACGGAGTAAACCCATAAATCTTCACCAAACTACTCTAACATATAAAGATTTATACTTGAGAGTATTAATCATTTGTGATAATATGTACATTGTGAATAAGAAAGAACAAGGAATCTCTACTAGAAAAATAATTAAACCAATGAAGGAGTGGTTAAAGAATAAATTTGTTATAAAAGAAAGTTATGCTCTCAACCAATTAAAAAAGGAAGGAAGAATGATTGTTGAGGAAAGGACAGGAAGATTTTTTCCATGATTATCCCATCAAGACAAGGAATATAAAAGTTAGGGTTTAATGTAATTTCTTCTCATTAATACACAAGTGATTCTATGTTCAAATAGTGGCTTACTTCTATTAAGTTCATTCGTCCACTCTTTTAGATTTATTGTTTTACCATTTAAATTATCAATCATTTTTTTAAAATTGACGATGTAATTAAAATTATTAGCATAATTACTAAATAAACAAGAAAACTAAGGTCTGTATAATCTAAAATATATATTTTTCCATAACGTATTATAGAAAACCCCGTCCTTTAAAGACTGGGAGGAATGTAATATGAATATTTCCTGCTAACCCCCTACTCACATTTTACAAAAATGTGAATAGGGGGTTTATGCCTTACCTCAGTAACCTTAAATATTTAAGCTAATGTTTTGGACCCTCATGAGGCCTTGACGGTTCCGGATGTTCACCATGAACCGGTGGCCTTGGATGCTCAAATCCAGGTTCATGTGGGTGATGTCCCAATTCATGAGGCAAAGGATGACCTGGCTTTGGACCATGAGGTTTTGGATGAAAAGGCTTCGGATGAGGTTTTGGCTCAAAATGATGCTGTTTCTTGAGTTCAAACCTGCTTAATACATTAACTACTCCTTCTATTTTTAATTCATAATCTTCATTTTCTAAAGAAGTAATTAATTCTTCTGCTACGCCTCTTAATTCATCCATTTCCTCATGCTCTTCTGGCGGTCTTGGATGTCCGCTCCAAATATGATTCTCTGCTTTTTCTACCATTTTTTTCACCTCCTTTCAAAAATTTATAGTTAAAATGAATCCCTATATTTATCTACTTAGACTTTAAGCTCATTAAAACTTCAATTTTGCCTTCCAACCTTCCCACTTTTTCCTTCAAATCAAATATCTCTTTTAAGATATGAGGCGGTATATCATGTGGTTTTGGAGGAGGTGGAGGCGGCAACTTAAGTTTTTTCTCTGGCTTATTAGATATTTCCTTAGCCATTATAAATCACCTCCTTTGCAATAAAATTTAGCATATTAAAATAGCTTCATGTACAATGGCAGGATTATAGCATAAACTAACAACATAAACAAGCTAAAAGGAATGCCAAATCTAATATATGTGGTAAAATCAACCCGTGAGTCTTTTTCAAAAGTTGAAGTTTGGTGGGCAAGAATAACCCCGGCTGATGCAGCAGTTATAAGACTGGAGGAACCGGCGGCTATTCCGGAACCTAAAGCCCATGCACCTAAATGAGAGGGGAAGAGTTGGAATATAGATGGAGATACCGCTGCTGCCCATGACGCTGCCCCAGTAGTCAGAGTGCCAAGATAGGAAACGATTAGTACAGGATAAATACTGTTAGTATTTGTCTGCAGGAAACCTTCAATGTATTTAAAGATTCCGATGTTGGAATGTCCAAATACTTGAGCCAGAACAAAAAGAGAAATTAAAGTAAAATACGTTTCAATTCCCAATGCATAAAGACTTTGCGTCCGATGATTATTAGGGGTTCCGACTAGAGCAACTATAATTGCAAAAGCAGAAAGTGGAATTTCGTATGATTGAAAAAAGAGTGGTCCCGTAATAGCTATTACCAATGAAAGAATTCCGTAAAAAACTAGCCTGCTATCTACCGACATAAATCTGCCTTCAGTTTTAAATTTAATCATCGAATGAGCTAATTTAATTCTAGATACGTCGTTGTTATTGCCAACCATTCTTTTTGTTAGGAAATAAGCTACAAACGCGAGTATAAAAACGAGAACTATATTTACTGGAAGTATTTCTCTAAAAAAATCAACATGTTTCAAGCCCCACACCTGCGCTTCTACTATATTGGGCGTATCTCCCCATTTAGTACTAAATCCTCCTAAGTTAGATGCTATCAAAGCGGCGGAAAGTATAAAAACAGCGGGTAGTTTATATGCTTTTGCTAAAACGTAAATTACATAGGAGTTTACCAATATGCTTGTTACATTGTGGAATAAAGCGGCCATAATATAAGTTGCAAAAACAGAGATAAATGATACCAAAAGAACGATATCCGTCTTAAATCTTAAATTTAAGGAGCCAATCATCGCTCCTATCCTAGTTCCTAAAAGATTAAATAAATTACTTTCTTGCAACATATGAGCAGGAATTGCAACTGCTGTAAATAAAAGACCTACTCTAGCAAATTCCTTAACGCCCCCTTCCAAACTGCGTAAACCTTCATCTGGACCTGCTAATATAATCGCAATAAACGCGACAAGAGGGACAGCTATTTCCTGCGAGAGTTTTCTGGCCGTCATCAAAGCAAAGCCAGACAAAATTACTACAATTAGAAGTATTGTCTCTATACTCATTTATAAATCTACTATCTTGGCCAGAAAATTTTTACTGTTAATTAGGGCAAAGTTTTGGTCCTTAGGCAGGTGCGGTATGTTATGAAAGTAGATTTTTTTGATAGTATTTGTATACTGACCGATTAAATATGCCACATTTCTGCGGATCATCACACCTCCCTTAGTTTTCATTCCGTCTATAATAATTATTTCAGCCTTTTGAAATTTTTCGTGCAATTCTATGGGGTCTATGACATCAATATCAATGATCAATTCCTTAAACTCTTCTAGATGGGCCGGTATAATATGGTCCGTATTAATAATTTGACCTTCACGAATAAATTCTAAGAAATTAAAAAATAGGTGGGGAGGGAGCGGTAATAAAACCAATGCATTGTCGTTATGGATTAATTCCAGCAATAATTGTTTTTTTGTCTGTAAATTATGTATTCCTTCTTCCACAAACAAAAGAATCAAACTTTGTTTGATAGATAGGTTATTTTCTTTAACAATTTTACTAAGCATTCTATGGAGCTTTTCATAATCCTCTTCCTTTAAAAATGAGAATATTTCTTCAGTTTCAATTGTATCTCCCATAAGAGCTTCCAACGTTTCTGCTTCAATTGAGCTCACGCCCGGTATTACATATTTAACATGCTTTGATCCAGGAATCTTTAGGCTTTTAGATTCTTTTATTAGAGGCTTAATTGGAGTTGTTTTTTTAGGAATTTTGACAGTATTATCACCACCGCCAGGTATTTTTAAATACTTATCAACTTCCTCTTCAGATATTCTGATGCTATTACCAACTCTTACTGATTTCAATAGTCCTTTCTTGATCTGTCGTCTTACTGTAGACGTAGAAACATTTAATTTTTTTGAAACTTGCTTGATACTATATAAGTTATCCTGCATATATTTGACCATGTTTGACACACATATTGTCAGGGTTAATCAAGTTTAATCAAATGTTGTATAAAAAGTCAAGCACCAATATGAAGCTAAAAAGTCTTTATATAGACAATTCTATCGCTCATTTTTGTCGAGAATTGTTATATATGGCTTATTATTTCACTGTCAAACTTCGCAAGGAAATAGGTAAATGTTTGAAAAGAGTCCGGAAGAAAAGAGGTTTAAAACAGGTCGAGGTGGCAGTAGATGCAGGAGTTAACCCAAGCTATTATAGTAAAATTGAGAGAGGGGAAGTAAATCCATCCTTGGAAAAAGTCTATCGGATTATAAAAGCGCTCAAAGTTCACTCTTCTGATTTGCTTCCTTTCTAGTAATAGCCAAAATGGTAAAAATGGCCGATTGGATCCTAGAATCTTGGTGGAAGCGGCGTCCGCCACCCCGTTTCCCTCGGGATTGTGCGCCCATAAAAGGAGGAAAGTCCTTGATTTCTACGAGCTATATTGCTACAATGACAATTCTTTGCGATAGTACTTTAGTATGAAAACAAAAATGACAGTCATTCCATAAGACCTATTGACCTGACAGAAAAGCTAAAGCCCTACAATAATAAATGGGTGGTTCTCTCTTTTGACCACAAAAGGGTCTTTGCTGCGGCTGATACTTTACAAGAGACAAAAAGAAAGGCGGAAAAACAAAACAAACAATATCTGCTCCTTAAACTTCCGCCTTTTAATGTAAAATACGCACCTTCGTTTTAGATATGAGGTTTTCTTACATTAAAACTCCAACACTTGATCCTAAGAAGAAATGGTTAAGCCGTCCGTTAATTCCCGTTATTCTTTTTGGACCAAAGGGAAGTATATATAATGGTTTTTCGACAACTTCCAGATAAAATTTCAAAGAAATATCCACAGTATTGAGATAAACCCCACAAGGAAGAAGTAGAACAAATTACCCTAAGCTATTGACAAAAAGGTGAATCTTCTTAAGGTCTGAAATTTTCTAATAAAAATGTTCTTCTTGACAGTTGAATCCCAATCCCCTACCATAAACTCATGGATCCAAGTTCTCCTAATCAGCAAAATCAGCCGGGAAATAAAGGTATGTTTGGAATGCTATCTATTGGCATAGTCATCGTTTCAATCTTTATTCTCCTGGTATTAGCTCTTAACTACTTCAATGTCTTACCATTGTCAAAACTTCTCCCAAACTACCTTGGTTTTCTGCCCCACAGACCCTATGCGGAATCTCTACGGATAGAAAATAATAATTCAAAACAAGGGTTTCCTACTCCCATCCCATTAATCTCCGAAGGAACAAAACAAGCGCTCACAAGCTACCTTCCAACTATTCTTGACCCTTCTCTTGTTCCTGCTTCTTCCTCTGATATTAATTTTACTAAGGATCCCTCCAGTCAACAAGGCTTCATTGCCTCCTGGAAAACAAAAGAAAAAAACATTGACTCAAGTTTTCGTATGTCTCAAGACCTAAAAAAAATAATAGCAGTAGACTTCTATGCCAAAGGCTCTGAACTACCATCATCTATTTCAAGAGAAACTACTATGTCAACAGCAGCTGAAGTCTTTTCTATAGAACCAAAAGGAACATGGGGATGCAAGAGAGTCATTGTTGAAACTATGTTATATTGCGAGAATTTCTGGGAACAATCAGAAAACTCAAAAAGAGGGTTAGGCGCTCTCACAATTACAAGTCCTGCGGGAAATAGAATTGTTTATTATCTTTGCGAACATACTAAAGAGAGCGATCTCTATTCATGGAAAAGCTGCAGACCTGAGTTCTTAAAAACAGGCGTAACTCCTTAAATCCGCACTAAATTACTCTAAGTCATTGACAAAAAGCCCGAAATATGGTATTAACAAGGTATCACTATAGGTTTTAAGGAGGGTTTATGGATAATCCCGAGATAAGACCACGAGGAGGAGTACATCCGTTAAGAACGGAAGAGAGACCGCAAGGTGTCGGCGGTGTTCCTACATTGCCCCCACAAATCACAGAAGCTCCGCACATAACCTCACCAGCATATAAAGATGCTGTGAGAGAAGTATTTGATAAGGCTGCTCCTCCCCCAACAAAAGAAGAAGTAATAGCGGCAAATGCTGGAAAACTTGCTCCCCGTGGGGTATCAAAAACCCTTATCGATCTTTCTAAAACACTGCCTATAAGACTTGGGTTATTAGCGGGAATAATGGTAGGATTAAAGGTAGCAGCTGATAAGATTAGCGATATAGAAATACATCGAGAAGCAAATGCTGATTTTATAAAGCATCTTAATAGCGAGAATACAAAAACAAATCGTGAAGAAATATCTGATAATACAACAACAAATGGAATAAAAAGTGAAGGAAATACCATCCAGATGACTCGTGAGGAATACGAGAAGATTGCGCCGCCAGCGATAGATAGAACAAATCTGAAAGAAGTTCCCATGACACTTAATATTCATCCAACCTCGGATGGACGTACGACCAGGAAGTTAACTCTGGAACAAGGTACTACTATAAATGCAATGATATATGTAAAAACACCGGATGGAGATATTCGGAAGGTAAGTAAGACGAAAATCGCAAATCCTGGGGGAGTAGGGGGCCCTTTTGGGTTCGTATTTCCAAACTGCCAAACATTTTTAGGGCTTGAAGGGGAAATACAAGCAGGCGACATTTTCCCTGCTCCAATAAGCGGCAGAGCATATTATGAAGACTATCGTAAAGGGCGGCAGACACCAGGAAAAGTTATTAGCGGAAACTATACTATAGAAGGCCAGTATTATGATGAAAAAACAGGCAAGACCTTTAAGACGATTGCGAGAGTTACCATGTTAGGCTTAATAACCCAGCCATTAGTAGAAAGCATACCTAATCAAGTAGATGAATCCTTCGAAGAAAAAGCAATAGGGATAGATTCCTCTGGAAAAGAGGTTGAAATAATGGTAACCAACAAAGATAAGATACCAGTAGTAATGGTAGAGCAAGGGCAAGACTTGTTTAAATTCATAACTATATCGCCTGGACAAGAATTCCGTAATTACAGGAAGACAAAATCTCAAATTGTAGTATCTACCAGCTATGAAGGAGATTTTGGCGAAAATGGAATAGCCAATACATTTGGAGGAGAAGACTGTAAACATCCGACTGTTGACAATAAAGAAATTGTGCTAAAATAAGTGCATGCGCAAAAATCCTGCCTTATTCTTTTTAATAGTTTCTATATTTTTCATCCTCAGCTTCACTTTTCCCAAACATTCCTTTGCTGTTGCTAGGCTGTATCAATGCTCTCCGGTAAATGGTTACTATCTTGGTGGTGAACTTGCGGTAGAATGTGATTCTACATCACAGCTACTGATTGATTGTATGACTCCACAAGGAACAAATGCTCAACTAACAAGTGGACAAGAATGCGCCGATAATGCTGCGATATGGTATGGCGGACAAGAAGGCATAACCCTAGAAGGGCGATGTATAGAAAAATGCTCAACTACTGGTTCTGATCCTGTTTGTCCAAGGGATAGTCATAACACGTGTATTGATATGGATTTAGCTACCTGTACGGAAACAACGAATCCGGCTTCAGAGGGAGTAACTGCTATCTGCATTGAATACACAGAGGTTGCCCCCACCCCAACACCCACCCCAACCATTCCCCCTCCTCCCACCCCCACCCCAACATGTGGAGGTCCTGGCGCATCTTGTTTTGGTGCTACATGCTGTAGCCCATATCTTTGTATAAACTCTTTATGCACTGCTCCCACCCCTACCCCTCCTCCACCACCTACTCCTACTCCAACATCTGGTCCTTGTCCTGGCGTTTCCGGGTTTGTCTGGATAGACGATGGGAGAGGCGGAGGAACAGCTGACAATGGAGCAAGAGATGGTACCGAACCACTCTATACATTATCAACGCTAACAATTACAGCCATTTCAAGCAATCCTAGAGTTGCTACAACAGATACCGGAAGTTATTCGCTGGTTAATCTCTGCGGCCCTCCTTACGATATATTCCTGACTGTCCCATCAGGATACAGAACATCAACTTTTGTCAGCAATCCCGTATTTGGAGTATTCCCTCCATCAACAATAAATTATGGCATCCTCCCTCTTGCCGGTCCCACACCTACCCCAACAGTAGGCGCCCCCACACCAACACCCAACTGTGGAGTCTACACGCGATATAATGGAGGTCCTTTATCCTGTCAGGGATACTGGGAATGCAATCAATGCGGACAATGCAGGGAGGTTGGCGGCAGTCCTAACTCTTGTGAGGCTTCAGGCTATGTATGCGTCAACCAATGGATTCCCTTTGGCGGATTTCCCAGAACCTGCGATGTTTTGGATTTAGAAGGAATAGTATATATAGATACCAACCTAAATGGAGTAAAAGACTCTGGAGAGCCAAATTACACAGGAAACTGGGTATACACATGCGGTCCCGGTATAGATGTATATGGCAATCCAATATGCCGTTACACAGGAGGCGGAGGCGCAACCATAAGAGTTGCAAGACCGGTATTTGTGTGCGATGCCTATGGAGGCACCGATGTTTATGGCAATCCTATTTGTATAGCTTCCCACTACGAATCAGGGGCTGGGGGTGGGACTGCAACCAATCAATCCGGTGGCGACTACAGGGTTTCTCCTTTACAAAGAGGAGACTATCTAGTAACAATCACCCCTCCTTTAGGGTCTGTCGGAACAGGTGTTACTATCAGAAGTTTTGCCCGCCCTTGTCCTGATCCTACTTCTTCCCCTCCCCGAAACTGCGGCTATTGGTTTCCGCCAGGCCAACCAACAAACTCAATTACCAATCCTTTTGATAGGGTCTTATCTACGACCTCTGCTTTTATTCGGCTTCCTCCCTCGCCCTTTCTTCCAGTAGATACCTCATGGACACTTGTTGATTTCGGTATTTCTCCACCAAGTGGTGCCCTCACTCCCACCCCTACTCCCACCCCAACGCCTATTGGCCCTACTTTCATTCCTACGCCAACAGCTGCTCCAGGGTGCACAAATATTCTCCCAGGGAAACTTATCAGAGAAAGTGTTTTTGAGAATTGCGCTATAGACGTAGGCGAAACAGGCTTTAACGGAGCGTCTGTTGCGCTGTCCGGAGGACGCGTTGCGGTTACTGCCGGAAACGGAGACTATTCTTTTGCAAATCTTTGCGCCGGAGTATATACTGCAACGCTCTCGATCCCTGCTGGATATAGAATGTCATCATGCTCTAGTAGCAGCATTACCACACCGCCTATTCCTCCTTCAACGCCTGTAAACTTTTTTATTGTTCCTGCAGTACCTACTCCTACTCCCACTCCAATCCCAACATATACAATTACAGGCAGAGTTTTTGTAGACACCAACGAAAATCAAGCGCAAGACGCAGGGGAGCTGGGCTTTGCGGGAGCAACTGTCAGAGCAGTAGGCCCGACAACTGGATCCGCTGTAACAAATGGCTCGGCATTTCCAATTCCAAATTTCACTATAGCCAATCTTACCGCCGGATCATATACTGTTTCACTTTCCCCTGTCCCTGCCGGATATTTTGTTACCACAAACTATCCTGTATCAAGAACTCTTGGCCCCAACGCAACTGTTTATATTGGTATCGCACCTATGCACTCAATATCAGGCAATGTATATGTAGATACCAATGGCAATAAGATTAAAGATGCCGGGGAGGCAAACTACACACTAGGATCTTCAACGATTCAAGTACGAACCGGCAGTAACTGTTCCGGCTCTTTACGCACAACACTTAATACTCCCAACGGAACCTTTACTACCGGTAATATTCTTCCAACAGGACAATATACTCTCTGTTACGCCAATATTCCCTTAGGCTATATCATGACTTTCCCAAGAGGACAAGTCGGCCTTCCTCACATAATCTTGGGTGTCGGATCACCGTGTACCGCTTTTCCATTCGATAGTGTAACTGTCGGGACATGCGATGTTAACGGAAATATTTCCAATGCCAACTTTGGCATTAACTTTGCAAATCCCTGGTTTTCCAGCAGAGGTGTGGACTTAAGAGTAGATGATGGATTTGATGATCCTAATATTCCCACGTCTGCAATTCCTCCATACGCATCATTGGATGGAACAGGCGGGATGCCCGGTGTTATTTTCTCCGGAAATGAAAATGCGGATTTTGGACCATTCGGTCAAGCTTCTTCAAGAAGATGGGTTGTCGGCAATTCTTTGTTTCCGGAAGTCTATACGCCTCCAATCTTAAATACTATCAAAACATCATTTGATTACCTTTCGGCTATTGCAAGGAAAAACGCCTTAACGCCGCTTGATCTAAATTCGGGAGCTCGTTGCGGAGGCGGAGGAAGTATTTCAAATTGTACCTTAAACCTGCCTAATGATCCCGGTCTTTTTATTGCCAATGGCAATCTTACCATAGTGAATCTATCCTATACAATTCCATCTAATCAAGACTATGTCATATTGGTTAACGGAGACTTAACATTACGAGGAGAAATACATGTGCCTATCGGCTCAACCGTTACCTTTTCGGCTAAAGGCGATATCATAGTTGACAGATCTGTCGGATCCCCTGCATCATCAGCAACTCCTGATCTTGAAGGATTATATTCGGCAGACAGGAATTTTATTACAGGCGGTAACGATGACTGCGCAATTGGACCGGATCTTAGACTTAACATTGCGGGAACTATTGTAACAAACGCATCGCTTCTGGGAGGAACTCTTCAAAAACAAAGAGACCTTTGCGCCGGTAACGTCTCCAATCCCGCATTCTATATAACAGAAAGGCCTGACTTTGTTCTTAACTCTCCCCTATTCATCCAATCTACCCAAACCATCTGGCAGGAGGTGGCACCGTGAAAAAACTCAAATACCTCAATTCTTGCAATAAAGGAGTAGCAACCTATTTTTGTCAATTTTCTAAAAGAGTAACAAATTGTTGCGGAGATACAATTCTTATCCCTTCAAACTCCCTGAGTGACAACAAATCGTCATCACCAGAGATAATATAATCTACTTTTCCTTCAACACCGCATGCTAAAAACTTATCGTCTTTTACATCGCGGCTTACGATTTGCGAAAGTTGTTTACCTATTGTAATGTCACTTCTTTCAATAAGTTTGTCAATAAACTCTTTTCGCTCTTGCCGAGTCATTTTCGTTAGTTTAACAATTCTTTCGCGATTTATTACGTCTGTTACTTCCTTAAGTATTTTTGGAGATGTCACAAGAATAACTTTTTGGTTACGTACTGCTTTGAGAATTTTAGATGATGGAGAATTTTTAATACCGAGTAAACCGCTCACCAAAACATTCGTGTCTACAACCACCCGCAGATCCTTCGTCATACTACACTGCGTTTCTTTTGCGCTCGTACTGCCTTGACTTCCGAACCTATGATTTTTTCTAATTGTTTCTGGTCTTTTTGAGACATTCGATCTCTCACTTTATCGGTAAGCACAAATAATTTATCCCATTCGTTTTTCGAGGAAAAACGTTTTCTAGGGTCTCTTAAAGATTCGTATTCGTTCTCGCTTATAACAACTACTCCTGTTTTATTGTGTTTTCGTACAAGAACAGTTTGGTTACCATACATAACCTGCGCTACAATGTCTGACAGATTTTTTCTAAATTCATCTAAAGAAACTGCGTATTTCATACTCCTATCTAACCATAAAACATTAAGTTTGTCAATATTGTGTAATTTGTTGATATTTGTTGTTTAAATTCGACTGAGATACAATGATTTAAAAAGAACAAATTTAGAAGGCTAGAAAATGAAACACATCACGCTCGACAATCTTTTTCTCTTTTTATTAACTGTTACACTTCTTTTTTTCACCCTCCTCATCCCGCAGACTATCTATCGCGAAGAGGATTTTCGTCATGTTGAGCTGGGGCTGCCCCTTCCTTTTATTGTTCAGGATCAGAACATCTCCCCTCCGTTACCTTGACAGACATCCTTTGAAATCCCCCGTGAAAATCCCACACGGATTATTTGGCCTCAATTTCTCATTGATATCGTCCTTGTGTTTGGCTTATTAAAGTTTTCTACGAGGTTTTATTATCTTAACAAAATGATAAAGTTTATGCAGTATGCGGTTCCCCTTGGAGTATTTTTATACTACTTTCTTAATATTTTGTTAATCATTTGAAGCATATGTGTACGCAAGCGGTACGCTAGCAGGCCCGACCTAACGTCAGAACGTCAATCACGATTCACTGCCATACCCAGAACCTATCCCAAACCATCTGGCAGGAGGTAGCACCGTGAGTAACTGAGATATTAGTTCTTAGAAATTGGAAAATTGTAATGGAAAGTGGAAAATTGAAATTAGCATAATCTATTTTCTAATCTCTATTTTCTATTACGACTTTCTATTTTCCATTAACTACTTTCAATGGAATCTTAACTACTGGTTGGGTGCGGCTTCCAAGGTTGCCTTAAGCTCTAATGTCTTCCCATCTCTATAAACCGTGATTGTTATAGTGTCCCCTACCTTTTTCTTTGCAATAAATCCTGCTAAGCCCCCTTTTGATTCTGAAATTTTTTCTCCGTCAAACTTTGTAATTATATCTCCCCGCTGTATACCCGACTTTTCAGCTGCCGAACCTTCAACCACTCGCTCAACATAAGCCCCTTCCGCGATTTCGTTTCTAATCGCAACCTCACGGGTAATTATTTGATACGAAACCCCAAGGTATGGACGATTAAATTGCCCTGTTTCATTAAAGTTTTTAAGAGAGTCTTTTACTACTTGGATCGGAAGGGCAAATCCGATATTTTCTCCCCCTTGAGCAATCGCGGTATTAACGCCAATTACCTGGCCGGCGGAGTTCATAAGCGGCCCTCCCGAATTCCCGGGATTTATTGCCGCATCAGTTTGGATGACATTATCAAGCTCTTCAACAAATCCCTGAAATTGCGACCCTGCGCTAATACCTCGTCCCAATCCCGAAATCACTCCTGTCGTCACTGTATTTCTAAACTCCCCAAGAGCGGTGCCAATTGCAATTACAAACTGCCCTACTTGCAATTTTGACGAATCTCCAAGCTCAACCGGCTTTAATTCTGAAGCCACGGAAGGGTCAATTTTCAAAATCGCAATGTCATTAAGCGGATCCCTGTAGATTTTTTGGACATCATACTTTTTCTCACTATTTGTAATAATCTGATACGACGCTCCAATATCCGAAACCACATGTTTATTTGTTACAACAAGCCCATCATTCGACACAATGAAACCTGACCCAATATCCTGCTGTTGCTTTTTTATTTCTCCCTGCGGAGGACTAAAAAATCCAAATGGACCAAAATCAAAAGGAGCGTTGGCGCCTACAGATACCTCCTCGGAAACTGTCACAACAGACGGTCCCACTTTTTTGACAATATCTATAACAACAGAATCTTCAGTAACTATTTTGACTTTTTCATCCGTCTTTTTTACTAATTGCGGAGCGTACTTTGTAAAAGTACTCCAAAGACCTAAGAAAACAAGAAGAATGATGACTAGAACAATTAGCTTTCTCATAAATTTTTAATTTTCAATTTTTAATTTTCATTGAATATTTAATGTTTTAATTTTTAATATTTTAAACATTTAGATTTCATTTCAAATTGAAAATTTCGAATTGAAAATTATTTTACCAGCTCTTCTACCGCTTTTTCAAGCTGCACATCGCGGGTTTTATCCTTGTCGTCCGGTTTAACCTCTATATCCGGCTTCAAACCAATACCATTCACCCAAACTCCTTTGGGAGTTAGCCACTTTGCAATGGTTATATGAATTCCGCCTCCATTGCCAAGATCGTTTGCCATTTGAATCGATCCTTTACCAAAAGACGTTTCTCCAATTAGAGTCGCTCTATCGTTATCCAGCATTGCTCCGGCAACAATTTCGCTTGCTGAAGCGCTCCCCTTATTAATTAGCACAATTAAAGGAATCCCGATTAAAAGTCCTTTCCTTGTTACCGAAAAATTTCTCTTATTTTCATGTCCTTCTTCCAAAACAACTGTTTTTCCAAGGCTTAAAAACTCCGATGCGATAAAAACAGCATCTGTTAAATATCCTCCCGGATTGTTGCGAAGGTCCAAAATTAAACCCTTTACAGCTTTGGGGTCTTTTTGAATTTGCAGATCAAGTTCGTTGATTAACGAAATCCATTCCTTGTTTGTAGAATCCCCAAATTGCGAAAGCTTTATATATGCAATTTTGGAGCATTTCTCGCATTTTTCTTCCATTTTCCATCTTCCATTTTCCATCTTCCAATTTTTTATCCCTCCCTCAACGCTTTTGACAGTAATTATATCTCTTGTTATTTTTAAGTCGCTAGGTTTGGCCGCGTCTTTATGAACAACGCTTAATATAACTTCTGTTCCTTTAGGCCCCCGAATTTTTTCTACAGCCTGAGAAACATTCCATCCCGCCGTTGAAACACCATCAACTTTTACGATTGCGTCTTGAGCCTTAACCCCTGCTTTTTCCGCCGGACTTCCATTTAGAGGCGCTATTACAATTACCTGTTCATTATTCATCCCAAGTTCTGCCCCAATTCCAGAAAACTGACCGGCAAGACCTTGCTTGAAATTGTTATTTTGTTGGGATGGAAGATAGACAGTATAAGGATCCCCGAGGCTTTCCGCCAAGCCGTTAATTGCGCCGTTTAGCATTTTTTGGGAATCGAGTTTGCTTTTGTCATAGAAATTTTCCTCAAGCTTTTCCCAAACCGTCCAAAAAACCGAAAAATCAACGTTTGCCAAAACCGCAGGAGGCTCTTTGTTGACAACAGAAACTGAGGGTTTATAGTTTTTCCAATCAATTGCTACTTTGTTAACACCAAGATAATACCCGATTAATACCGAAATTAAAATTATTAAAATAATCCTGAATCGTCCAGCGTTATCTCTCATACAACTAATAAACCAATTTTCTCATTATTACATAAATCGCTATTTCTATCAATGGTTAAACCACTAGATTGATTTTATTGTCCCCAATAACTCTAACCTTTCTCAAAAATGTACGTCCTGTTGTCGATAAGAACGGCAAGAAGTTTTTTCGTAATAACTTTCCCAATCGGATTGTGTGTATCATGAAGCAAATCGTTTTCGTGTATATGAAGATGTTTTATTTGTTTCCCCCGCTTTTTGAGTATTTTTACTATATTTCTTCTTGCTTCTTCAACACTTCGTACCTCCAGCATAACGTGTCCTGTATCTAAACAGAGATCAATCGTTTTTGGAATATGCTCCCATTGTGTTTGGCCGTTTTTCAAATCCCACGTACCGTAATTTTGCGCAGGCGCATTTTCCCAATAAAGTCTAATATTAAATATTCGTTTCATCCTTTCACCAAAACGAATAAACATAAGTCCTTTTTTAAGATGCGGGTATCTTGATGGATGTTGTACCTCAAAGGGTAAATGAACATTAAGACTTGTATAAGAATACAGCCGTACTTCGATTATGTTTTGTAGCAAGATTACATAATCGAGCCAGCCTATTTCTTTGTATCGAGAATCAGCATGTGCATGATTATCTTGAGCATTTCTCATTGTTTGAGATTTACTTCAGTTCTAAATCACATTATATGCTACCCTTCAATGAATTTTCTAGCCACATTGTATCTGGATATTTTCCAACAACAAATTTATTGATTATTTCAACCAAACCATCTTCAGAAACTGGCGGAGCAATATAATCTGCAATTCGTTTTAATTCCGGTTCCGCGTTTCCCATCGCAATTTTTACTCCCGCGTATGACATTGTTGGTACATCGCTAGCTCCATCTCCTACAGCAATTGTTTCTTCTTTGGTAATTTTTACTTTCTTTTGAATATATCTAAGCCCTAATCCCTTGGATGCCTTTTTATTACTAATCAGCGTTACAGCCCATTTAGGGTTTGTCCAATGAACGCCAACAGTAACGCTATATTTTTCCGGTAATTTTTTAAGTAACTTTGGTATTTTATCTGCTTTTCCGCGGGAAAAAGAAATAAGAGAAAGGGTTGAGACAATTTCTTCTTCCGGATTTTCGTATTCCTTCATCCACCTGCTATCAATACAAAATCCAATATCATCGAAGAAATCCGCTGATACATCTATAATTTGCTGTACCTCTTTTGCCGGAATGTGCTTGCTGTATTCCAAATCCCCTGATGGATTGATAACTTTGGTTCCATTTTCTAAAACGTGATAAAAATCTTTAAGATTTAGTAAATTAAGTATAATCTCTTGATCTTTCCACGCGCGTGCGCTAATAAGAGTAATATTTATTTTCTTATTTGCCCTACGAATAGCATCAATAACACGCTTCGAAGGAGTATTTGTATGTTCTCTAACCACAGTCCCATCAATATCTAAAGCGAGAAGTTTATGTGTCATACGGCTATTATACATCGTACTAACCTTGAAACAATTGATAAGGCGAAAGGTGTCCTTTACTCTCTTGAAACAAACGGAAGAAGACTCAGGTGCCTTGAATATTTTATGTTAAGAGCAACTGCTCTTTGATGCTTTGAGCAAAGTCCATTTCTTGATCCCGGCACTATTTTGCCTCTTTGGGTCAGGAATCTTTGAAGGATAGGTGTGTCAAAAAAATAAGGCTCTGTTTTTTCTTTACAAAAAAAACATTCTTTTGGTACCGAAATTTTTTTTCTTCTTCTTATGTCTTTTTTTGCTCTTTTCATACGTTAAAATGGGATGTCGTCAGGGACAACTTCATCGCTTGACGGTTCTTCCAACTTTTCGGTAGTCCCTTGGGATTTTTTTGCCTCCTCATTTACTTTTTTACTTGTCGCCTTTTTTTTAGCATCTTGAGGTTCTGAAGAACTTGTCTTTTTGGTATTAACCTCAACCTTTTTTTCCTCCCGGACTTCCGGCTCGGAAGTTGCGGAACTCCCATCTGGTCTTCTTGAATCAAGCAAAATCATGTCCGAAATGACTATTTCCGTTCTTGACTTCTGAGTCCCATCCTGGGCATTCCAGCTTCTGGTTGCCAGTCTTCCCTCAACGTATACTTTTCTGCCTTTTACCAAAAATTGACTGCAGAGTTCTGCCAGTTTATTCCATGCAACAATATTGTGAAATTCCGCCTCTTCCCTTTTCTCTCCCGTGTCTGTCTTCCAGCTCCTGTTTGTTGCCAAACCAAAAGAGCATACCGCTGTACCATTCGGCGTATATCTTAACTCCGGATCGCGTGTTAAATTGCCAATCAACTGAACCCTGTTTAAAGATCGTGCCATAACTTTTCAAAAATCCTAAACTCTAAAACTAGGAAATTAGTTATTAGAAATTGGTAAATAGTAATGGAAACTGGAAAATTGATATTAGTATAATCTATTTTCTAATCTCTATTTTCTATTACCACTTTCTATTTTCCATAAACTATTTTCTTCTAATCAATAAGTGTCTCAACACATCATCATTTACCAAAAGTTTTTTTTCAAAATCAGTAGGAATAGAGTCCATTTCAAACGACCAATCAATATAGACTCCCGCCGTTTCTTTTTTTATCGGGTAGCTTAACGGCTTTTGCCCCAACACATTTTCTTTAATTTTTTTTACGCCTTTTAATAAAGTTTTAACCCCGTCCAGTATTTTTTTCTGTTGGGATTCGGATAAAGATGTTTTCAAAACCAATACTAACTCGTATGCTCTCATCGTGCCCTAATGTTATCATATCGAAAAATAAAAAAAAAGAGGTAAAAATCCTACAGGCTCTTTCGGTTATCGGTTCTCAGTTTTCGGTTGTCAGATAAGGATGTACGTCTGTTTTCCGTCATTCAGTTGAATCGTTGCCAAGAAGAAAGAAGTTTGTTAAGTTTTTTAGAAAGGACTTTATAGCGTTCAATCAGCAGATCGCAGTCTTTTATATTAATTCTTTTGTAAGTTTCAGCAACAATCTTTATTTCTCTTATATGAGTTATTATTTCATCAGATGAACCAAGCGCCATTGAAAGAAACCTACAAAACTCTCTGGGTGATCTCTTTTTACCAAAGCCTTCGGCAATTTGAGGAGCAATTTTTTCCCCTGCCTCGATAAGTTGATACTTTAGTTTTCTATGATCTTGTGGAAGTAAGTTCGCAAGTACATATACTGGAGAAAGTAATTCAAGAGCTATCCTATAAACTTCAAGATCGGTCACGTCTTTAATCATATTTTAATACTAGCATAAACTGATCATCTGACGACTGACAAACACGAATCCGAAAACAGAAAACAGAGAACTGATAACTGTTTATGTTCCTATTTTAAACTCCACAACGTCTCCGTCCTGCATAACATAATCCCTTCCCTCCATTCGTGCTTTTCCCAGTTCTCTTGCTTTTTTCCATCCACCTAATGAAACAAATTCTTCAAATGAAACAACCTCTGCTTTTATAAACTTTTGCATAAAGTCTGTATGTATAGTGCCGGAGGCCATGAGCGAGGTTATTCCTCGTCGAATGGTCCATGCGCGCACTTCTTTCTCTCCTGCTGTTAAGAATGAGATTAAACCCAAAGTCTCGTATGCTTTTCTGATTAATCTTTCAAGTCCAGATTGATCCAATCCCAAATCAGCCAAATATTGTCCTTGCTCTTCTTCTGTTAATTCCGCCAATTCTGCCTCAATCTTTGCGCAGATAACCACTAACTTTTCACTGCTAACCCCTAACAACTCCGCGTAGTTCTGCGTTATTTGTTCCGCGTCCTTCAGCGCTTGCTCAGAAACATTCAGCACTATAATTTCCGGCTTTGATGAAAGTAAGAATAATTGATCAACAATCTCTTTTTCCTCATCATTAAACTGCATATCGCGAACAGGAATCCCTTTGTCTAGTCCATTTCTTATCTTTTCAATCGTCTCATTTTGACTTTTGACTTGTATTTTTGACTTCTCACTTTTGACTTTTGACTTTTCCAGCGATTGTAAATCAGCAAGCACCAGTTCCGTACTAATCGTTTCATAATCGCTCTTCGGATCCACACTCCCCTCTTTAATAATATTTGGGTCCTCAAATGCGCGTACAACATGAGCTATTATACTTACTTCTCTAATGTGAGATAAGAATTTATTGCCAAGTCCCGCGCCCTCATTCGCGCCTTTTACCAAACCCGCAATGTCAACAAAGTTTACTGTTGCCGGTTTTATCGGTGGAAGTTTTAAGTCTGTCATTGCGAGCCCTGGCGAAGCAATCTCTTTCGCTGTAATTTTAGCCAATACCTCTAACCTCTCATCAGGCACCGGAACTATCCCCACATTTGGTTCAATTGTCGCGAATGGATAATTCGCCACGAAAGCAATCTGCTTTTTAAGTAAAGCATTAAAAAGCGTACTTTTTCCCACATTAGGTAATCCAACAATGCCAACACTTAAATTCATATTATTATCCTGAGCAAAGTCGAAGGTCCAGAAGATTATAGCAGAATTCACCTACATTATTTTATTTTCCGAGTAGTTTCTCTTGACTTTTGAGGCTAGAAACCGTATAATTATTGTAATCGACAAAATAGAAAATATGCTTAGATCTACGACTGAAAACGAAAAGTTTACTGATATATTAATATCCTGCCGAGATAACTCTAGGACATTGACATATGAGCATTTATGTTCTAAACTGCTCGCAAGCAGTTTAGAACAGGACTTCCTTTTTTAGCCTCAAATATTCAATTTATTCAAAAATATTATAAGACTACCTTAAAGAAAATATTTTGGGAATTTTATTTACGGATCTAGATATTTGAGACTCTTTGTCCGCGTTCGGGTTCGTAATTTTCTTTCAATTCCCCATTTACATTAATCTTTGCAAACTGCGCTGGTAAACCTGTTGCTTTATGGGGTAATGCATTATCCTGAAGCTGGTAATGAATATGAGGTTCACTGGTGTTGCCCGTATTCCCACAAAGCCCTAAAAGATCTCCTTGCTTAACTTTATCACCAACTTTTACTTTTATGGAATTAAATTTAAGATGCGCCAGCATACTCCATTCGCCATTCTTGTGATCAATCACAATCCTGTTTCCGGGAATCACATATAAATCTCTATCTCCTACAGGATTATCCATGCTTCCATTAATAACTTGTGATATTGATCCATCTGCTGGTGCAATAACTTCCAATCCAAACGCCTCGTAATCTTCAAGATTCTTTCCTTTACCTTTGTGTTCGCGAATAAAGTCATATGCGAACATCTGATCCTTTGGTCCGTTACCATCTGGACCACGATGATTATTCTTCGATGCATCTCTTCCGCCATTTCCCACAATCCAAATTCCTTTAAAAGGAAGAATTAACGAAGTTTTTGTCTTATAATCCAATATGTTCATAATGAAGATTTAGCTGTTAAAAATGGGTTAAGAATTATCGAAAACCTTGTTCCCGCTTTCTTGGATGAGATGGCGGTTCTTGACGAATCACTCGAAGCAAATCTCCTAAATTAACCTCGCCTCCTGCCGGAGTTTTCACTTCTGAAGGATTAACTGACATATCTATTGTCCCCTATCTTTCCCATGCTTAAGCACTTGCCTATTTACAGGATGTTTCTCTTTATAACCCATTGTGTAAATGATAATAAATACTCAATTGCTTGTCAATATCTCCCAACCGATAAATTAATAGAGAATTCTAATAGTAAATTAAAACAATACCCGTAAATATTAAAACTATTAACAATATTTTTGAAACTAATACTTTTCTTTCTATATTTTCTTTTATAATGTGAGGGAAAAAGAGAGACAGGAAAACTCCAAAGACCAAAACGAAAAACGGTTGAGTGCCCCCTATTATACTAACTAAAGCCGCGGGAGCTAATAATATTGCAACAGAAAATGAATACTGGGCAATTACACCAACAATCGAATTAAGGATAAAAAGAATAACAATATCTCTTTTAAATGACTTCGTCACAAACAAATGTATTTCTCTCCATTTAACAATTAGAACTACAATTGAAGCCAGACCAGTACCTATACTCTCATATGCAAAAGTGGTCCAAAAGTCGCTAGATATGACAACAAACTTAAACAAAATCACAGTTATCGACCAAAGAAATGCTGAAACCATCATTAACCAAAATGTTTTCCTTGGAATAAAAATTTTTAAATCTATTTTTTTTGAAGAGATAGCAAAACCTCCTATCAGAATGAGCACAAAACCGAAAATTTGTTTCATTGATAAACTTTCTCCTAAAAACAAATAAGACATTATTAACACGAAAATTGGTGAAGCTCCGAAAAGAGGCACAATCCGGGAAGTCTCGTCCAATACCAACGCCTGGAAATACGGAATTAAATATAAATACAAAAATACTCCGGAAAGTATTATCAAAATGAGCGGCATCAAAGGTAAAATAGGAAAATGTTTTATTGCTAAAATCAAAATTCCTAAAAGCAGGATAATCAATCCTCCGAAAGTTGGAACAAGCAAAGGATTTTTAACTCTTTTTTCAACTAAAAATTTCTCTATGTAGTTTGTTAAGCTATACAAAGCCGGCGAGGCAATCGCGTACAAAAACCAATTCATATTCTAGCCTGATTTTATCACATCGGAGGAAAATAAAGCAGGAGTAAAGATGGTATTGACATCTTTCTTTAAGAAACAGTAGTATTAAACAATGACTGAAGAAAAATGCCCCAAATGCGGATCTGCGCTTGGCGAAATAACTGTTACCAAAACAGGCCGCAAGCTTCAGCGGTGTTCAACCGGCTCTTGGGATCCTAAGACTAGAATAAATCTTGGGTGTGATTATGTCAAATGGTTTGAGGTAGAACCTGAAATGCTCGATGAAAAATGCCCAAAATGCGGCAGCCAATTAATTCTGGCAGTTACCCGTTTTGGAAAGAAAATGAAAAAATGCTCAACTGGAAAATGGGACAAAGAAACCAAAAAAGTAATTGGATGTGATTATGTTGAGTGGATAAATGGTACGACTGAGCCGCTTGATGAAGACTGTCCTCAGTGCGGAAACAAACTTGTTCTTTTCACAACTGTTGCCGGTAAAAAAATGAAAAAATGCAGTACTGCCGGATGGGACAAAGTTGAGAGAAAACCAACCGGCTGCACATATGTCTATTGGCTCAAACCAAACGAGTACGAACAAAAATCAGACAGCGGCGGAGAGGAACTCCTCCCCCCCGAACCCCAAGAATAATGCGATATAATAAGATTGTGAACTCTTATTTCAAGCTCCCGAGAAATATTTATGTCTTGAGTATCAGCCAGGTGATTGGAATGGCCGCAACTACAATGGTAGTACTCTTAGGCGGAATTATAGGAACAGATATGGCTCCATCCCCTTCTCTTGCAACACTTCCTGTAACACTTATGGTTTTAGGGCTCGCGGTAGCGACAATTCCTGCGGTAATCCTAATGAAAAAAATCGGCAGGAAAAAGGGTTTTATTGCCTCATCAATTACGGCTGTATTCTCAATGCTTCTTGCCGCATTTGCAATAACACAAAATAATTTTTTCCTATTTTGCACGGCTACCTTCCTTTTAGGTACAATTGGCGGATTTATGCAACAGTATAGATTTGCCGCTTTAGAAAGCGTACAAAAAGATTTGGCAAGTAAAGCTGTTTCAATGGTTCTTTTCGCGGGAATTTTTGCCGGATTTTTGGGCCCGGAAATTGCCAAACACACAAAAAATTTATTTTCCCTACAAACTTACGCAGGATCTTTTGTAACTCTTTCGATTCTTTTTTTTGCAACTTCAATTATTCTTCTAATGTTCAAAGACAGCAAGCCGCAAGATGAGGAAGCGCACGGAAAAGAAAGGCCTCTTTTTCTTATTGTCAGGCAGCCTATCTATCTTTTGGCTGTTCTTGCCGGCTCAATAGGATATGGTGTAATGGTATTTATTATGTCAGCATCGCCAATTCATCTTCATAAAATCTCGCATTTTAGCCTGGATAATACCGCATTCGTTATTCAAAGCCATATTGTCGCGATGTTTCTCCCCTCTCTTGTAACAGGCGCGCTTATCCAAAAATTTGGGATATTTCGTATCTTGATAACAGGACTTGTAAGCTTCTTGGCGGCAGTTTTTATATCTATAAACGCCAAAGAAATTCCATCCTATTGGCTAGCTCTTGTTTTACTTGGAATTGGCTGGAATTTTCTTTTTATAAGCTCAACTGTTCTTCTTCCAAGGTCATACAATCAGAAGGAACGCTTCAAGGCGCAAGGGATAAATGATTTTATTGTAGTTATAAGTCAAACTCTTGGTTCATTTCTTGCGGGAAGTCTGCTTTTTAGCATAAAATGGGCGAATCTAAACCTCTTCGCTCTACCATTTATTATTTCCACCCTTGCAATATTTGTAATATTCAAAAAACAATTTGCCACATCCCCTAATAAATCCTCAATCAAAACATAAATTTTCAAAAACTTATCGACTTATTGATGCCATGGCAACATTAACACGATGGTTTTTTTTGATATACTTAACTTATGGCTGTTATTGTTACCCAAACAATTTATCCCAAAACAAGATCTGAATGGAGAAATTGGCTTTTAGAAAATCACGATAAAAAATCTGAGATTTGGGTAATCTATTTTAAAAAATCCACCGGTAAACCGACTCTTTTATATCAAGATGCTGTTGATGAGGCATTATGTTTTGGCTGGATAGATGGAGTCGAAAAAAGTTTAGATAAAGAAAAGTATGCTCAAAGATTTACTCCCCGAACTAAAAAAAGCAGCTGGACAAAAGGCAATATTAAAAGATACGAAATACTTGTAGGGATGGGGCTTATGACCAAGAAAGGTGAAGAAACTTTTAAAAATAGAAGAGTTTAAAAATTTAGCAAATTTATTCTTTTTTGTGGGTAATTTCCAGATTGGTATGGAGAGTAACCATGTCCACCTTAGAGGTGGAATCGTATTGACACCTAAGGATTCCCTAACGCTTCCGGGCAGTTTTGCTCTATCCATTTCTGCTCTTCAGCATCCACTGGCTGAGTCTTTCCATTCCAATACACAGCTGTCTGTTTATCTTTTGATGTAATTAAACGGTCAGGACAGGTATTCGGAGGCAACACTCGCATGGAATCTGAAATGCCTTGAGAGCCTTTCTGTCCTTTATTCTGATAATGGGAACCACGATATGAGTGATGCAAAACATAAATTTGAAAAGCAAAAAAACCAAAGATTAAAAGATTTACTATCAATATAATCAGGATGGCATTTCTTATACCTTTCCCTCCCCACTTTTTATCCACCCATCTGAAAATAAAATATGGAATTAGGGTAAGAAGAATCCAGAAAGTGAATGTAAAAACTATTGTATTAATAAGTGTTGGGCGTTGATCCAGCGGGGTTAATGTCCGTTGCTCTAAAATCCAAAGAGCTGCTCCCACAAACCAAGCTAATGGCCAGGCAAACATTCTATACAGAATCCAAATTACTGTACCAATTATCAAATAGGCAAAAGGACGATGAAGTGAATCGCTTAGACCTAAGTCAAGTATATGAAGTTTAGCAGGACCTTCACCTACGTTTTCTGCTCCCAATAAATAAGTCGGCAAGGCCACCAGCTGTTCCCCCAACAGAAAAAACATCAGTACAAAAAATACAATAAAACTCAAATGCAGCTTGTAATCACTTCTAAAGTTAATAGACATTAATTTAAATATGCTACTTATGAGATTTATAATCTATCATCTAAGCTTCTGAGCGTCCACCCCCTGGGATGGAACAGGTTAACACTTAAGGTGTTTTTAGCATCCTTTCAGCATTTCTGTAGGCAAAGTTTTCTTGAACTGATACATCCAACCTTCCAATAAACGATCTCCCAAACTCTTCCAGTATTCCACTTACTTGCGGATCAAAATGCCAGGCAAACCACCGATCTGTTCCCCAGGTAAATCTATCCTGATTTACTGTAATTCTTTCCTTCCATCTAGATACAGCATTATCCAAAACTGAGTTAAAATTTCCCCTGATATAGGTTAAGAATTCCTCCTTAGTCAGCTTCTGACTCCTGTTGGTTTCTTTATCTAGATAAAGTGAAATCAAATCAGCATCCAATGAATAATAAAAGTTTTTATACTTTGGCATTAAATCAATAATCCATTCCTGATTCCTGCCTCCATGAAAGAAAAAGGTAACATTGGGAAATTCTCTTAAAATCTCCTCCACACCATCTCTTTGATTGTCTTCAGGATGTATCATAACTATTAAGCTATGTTCGTCAGCTAGTTTGTAAATTTCCTTAAACTCAGGGTCATCGGGCTTTACTCCTCCGTATCCATCCATGTAAAGAGCCACTTCTCCAAAACCTTTAAACACTCCTTTATTGTCCTCAAGAATCCTCTTTATTCCGGAAGGATTAATATTTAAAGATCTTATGGGAGGAGGCATTAAAAAGTGGACAATTTTTCCAGGATATGCCTTTTCAATAGCTTTGGCAGTTGAAATTGCAGAGTCTTCTGCAAACTTGGAAGTTATATGAAAACCAAAAGTTTTTGTAATCCCTTCACTTTCAAAAAGGCAAACTAAATTATTTCCGCTTATTTCGCCTTCCAAAACCGGCATCTCCAAACCATTCTGTTGGGCTACACTGCTGACAATTGTAGAAGATGTAGGAAAATGGACATGAGAATCAATCAATGGCCCCTCATAATAAGCGTTCGAATTAAATTCCCTTTGATGTCTAGGAGTTGTACAGGGTTTTTTCTCTATTTCTTGAGACCCTCCTATCAAACTGCCTATAATATCGTTAGTAATATTTCCAACAATCCCATTGAAGATTCTAACTGTGATAAAGTATGCTACCGCAATAAAGACTACAGCAAATATTACTGCCGCAACAATCAATATTATCTTTTTCACCTAACTCTCATATTATGTATCTTCCCCGCCCCATTGTCTACTTCTTTTGCGGAAGGGAAATTAGTTACCCATCCCGGATAGCTTCCTGTCAACCTATTATCAAGTTCTACTAATTGTTCTAGCAGAGCTTGAGGCGGTTCTAAATTTTGACGCTGCATTGCTCTTACCTGTCTTCTAAGTCGGGCAAACTTTTGATGTTGGTCATTCCCGTTTGGCACCTTCTCTTTCATAAAAAAACCTCTCTTATTAAAGAGAGGTCAAAAAAAACGAAATCCTTCCCTTTAACGGGTTGGGTTTAGCACCCTTCGAGTCGCCTCAGGGTTGCTGGATGGATCAACGGGCCAATTCCCTCCCCATCGCTCTTGATTTATCCAGCACCAATTCGGTGCTGGATTTATTAAACTATGCTTATAATAAAATATTCTATAATTCTTGTCAACACATTCGAACTTACTCAGTGTTGACCCTGAGTGAAATCGAATGGGTCAAGATCGCAAAAAATGGCCGCACGGACTAAAGTTTTCTCGCAGATGAAAGCGCAACAGCGAGTTCATCAACTTCTTTAGAATTGAATCCTCTTAGCTTATCCAAATTTTCCTTGTTAACCAGATCAGGATTTCTTGGTAGCTGTATGGAGAATATCCACTTATCTTGATTTCCTGTTGTGTCTAATCGAATTGCGTCTATAAACAAACCCACATCCAACAATCCTTTTGATATAACCGCACCCCTAAGTTCACCTACCGAATAGTCTGTAATTTCATATTCCCTATTATTTTTATCGTCAGATAACGTAACCGTTTGTCTATTAAGACTATCTATATGGCCTTCACGAACCCTTTGCATTGCAATATTTACAACCTTTTGGAAGGGATCAATTAATTTCTCTGAAGCCTCCGGAATTCCTCTTATTTTTTCTCTTTCTAAATTATGAACCATTTGTAACTAAATTTTCTGTCTTACCCTGAAAAAAAGAAGAAATATTGTTAACTGTCACATGAAGAATCTGCATTAGCGCCTCATCGCTATTAAACGCGTTATGCGAGGTATAAATAACATCGTCTCTATCCAACAATACGTGATTTAGAAGCTGGGCTTTAATATCGCATTTTTTCAAAAATTCTTCCGTTAATAGCTCGCGCTCTTCCTTAAGACTGCATTCTTCTTCCAGCACATCAAGCCCGGCGGATTTAAGAATGCCTGTTTCTAATCCCTCAAGTATCGCTTGAGTCTCAATAAGCGGACCTCTGGCAGTATTTATAAGAATACTCCCCTTTTTAAATTTTTTTACATTCTCCATATTTATCAGGTGATGTGTTTCTTTTGTATGGGGAACGTGAAGAGTAACAATGTCCGAAGAACTAATAAGCTCGTCAAACGAAACGTAGCGAACATTTTCCTGCACGTTATCACTTGGAGGATTTTTTGTATTAACCAAAACTTTCATCTCAAAAGAAAGAGCGATATTTATAACTTTACGTCCAATATTCCCCGCTCCTACAACTCCAATGGTTTTTCCTGCAAGATCAAATCCGCGAAGCCCTTCAAGACTAAAATGACCTCGCCTAGTTTGCTCGATCGTTGGAATAAGTTTTCTGCTGATTGCTAAAATCAAAGCGAATGTATGCTGTGCAACAGTGTGCGCTCCGTAATTAGGAACATTCGCAACAACTATTCCTTTCTGTTTGCAAAAGTTTAGATCTATATGGTCAAATCCTGTAGAGCGCGTGGCAATTAATTTAAGATTGGGAAATTTCGAAAGTGTTGCTTCATCAAGGGTTGAGTATATAAATGTTGAAATAACCGAAGCGTTAAAAAGATCGCTTGGATTCTTTTCATGCGCTTTATTAACAGTAAATAAAACCTTTTTGTCAGGATATGACTTTTGTATAAAATCTTTTTCCCATTCTTCGATTTCGAAAAAAACAATAGTATCCATATAACATCTAATCCGCTTCGATGTCGCGGATATGTTCCCGTATTACATCCTTTACTACATCTACGTCTGGAAGCAAATGATGCAAAATATCAAGATATCTTAAAGGATTATGGATGTCGTTAAAATAATAATATTTGTAAACTCCCCTGTCGTAAATAAATAATGATCCATAATTAAATATTCGACCAAAAAGGCTTTGTTTTATACCAATGGATCTAACCAGTGCTAGTCCATAAACGTCTTCTTTTCGCCAAATAATTCCTCTTCTGTGTATTATCTTTGTTGGTGTTATTTCATAATACTCATTTATCCACTGAACGACAAGAAAAATTGTAAGAATAATCTTGGCAATAACTAATAAAATAAAAAAACCGACATTGTTGGAAAAAATTAGAAGCCTAAAATCTTCCGGAATAAATCCAAATGACAAAACTCCAAAGAATAATAATACCAAAACCCCAGCAAGTACATCCAAAAGAACTAGCTTCAAAAGCAAAAACACCAAACTTACTCGTACGTTAACATGTGTTACCGAAATCATTTCCTTTTTACTTTCGGAAGAAAACAAAACTTGTTTTTCTTCCATAGATTCTTTTGTAAATACCATATTCCTTTTAATTATTTCATAGAATCACTATCTTATCAAACATCAATTAAATCTTTTTCCGCTCTATTTAACAAAACTGCGTTTGTAGCAACAATTATTGAGGAAAGGCTCATCAAAAGCGCTGATATTTCAGGACGAAGCGATATTTGAAAGCCTGGATATAAAACGCCAGCCGCAACAGGAATTGCGAGTAAATTATAAATCGACGCCCAGAAAAGGTTTTGCTTCATCTTTCTTACGGTTGCTTTAGAAAGTCGAATTGCCCGCAGAACATCAGCCGGATCGGATTTCATAAGCACCACTTTCGCAGTTTCTATTGCCACATCTGTTCCGGCTCCTATTGCAATTCCGATATCGGCCTGAGCAAGAGCAGGCGCATCATTGACGCCATCCCCTACCATAGCCACAAATTTTCCTTCGTCCTGAAGTTTTTTAACAAACGAAGCTTTATCTTCGGGAAGAACTTCAGCAAAAATTCGTTTTATACCAAGCTTTTTTCCAATGGTCTCTCCTGTTTTTTTGTTATCCCCTGTTATCATCGCTACTTCAAGTCCTAGTTTCATCATTTTCTCGATTGCTATTTTTGCCGTTGGTTTAATTGGATCCTCTGCTCCTGCAACGCCTGCTATTTTTCCATCAACTGCAAGTACCATAATTGTTTTCCCTTCAGAGAGCAACCTATCAATATCTTTTTGAAGCGGAGTAATGTCTACTTTTCTATCATTCATTAACCTCACGGTACCAACAAGTACGTGTTTCCCAGCTTGTGGTGAGCCTGCCGAATCTACAACAACTGCCTCGACACCATGCCCTGCAAGGTTTTTGAACCCTTCGACTTTGCTCAGGGTAAGTTTTTCTTTTTTCGCTTTTTCAAGAACAGCTTTACTTAGCGGATGACTCGAGTTTTTTTCTACAGAAGCAATAAACCAGAGAGCCTTTTGTTCATTTGATATTTTTGTTTTCATTGGAAATTGGAAATTGGAAATTGGAAATTCCGTAACTGATACTATATCAGTTACGGTGGGTTTCCCTTCTGTCAGCGTCCCTGTTTTGTCAAGGACAATTGCCTGAACTTTTGAAACCTGCTCTAAAGTCGGCGCATCTTTTATCAAAATATTATGTTTTGCTCCAAGTCCTGTTCCTACTGCTACGGCCGTGGGGGTTGCAAGACCAAGCGCATCGGGACAGGCAATAACAACTGTTGAAATAGCAAAAGTGAGAGCAAAAAGAAGAGGCTGACCCATTATAAAAAACCAAACCGTAAATGTTAATAATCCTCCGCCTACTGCTACTATCACAAGATACTTTGCAAACCTGTCGGCAAGTTTTTGTCCGGGAGCTTTTGAGTTTTGGGCGGTTTCAACCATTTTTACAATTTGTGCCAAAGCTGTATCTTCGCCTATTTTAGTTGCCCTAAACTGCACTGATCCTGATTGATTAATTGAACCTCCAATAACTTTGTCTCCTTTTTTCTTTGCAACAGGGATTGACTCTCCGGTAACAAGCGATTCATCAATCGCTGTTTCACCTTCTACTATTTCTCCGTCAACAGGTACTTTATCTCCCGGTTTAAGAAGAATAATATCTCCAAGTTTTACTTCGGAAGTAGGAATAAGTTCTTCTTTTCCATTTCGAATTACTCTTGTTTTAGGAGGAACCAGATTAAAAAGCGCTTGCAGAGCATCTGTTGTTCCTCTTCTTGATTTCATTTCCATCCAATGGCCAAAAAGGACAAAAGTGGTAAGCATTGCCGCTGCTTCATAAAACGATTCCTGACTCCCTATTAATGTTAGAACAATACTGAAAAAGTAGGCTGCTGTAATTCCAACCGCAATTAAAACAGCCATGTTAAGGGTTTTTTGCTTGAGCGCAATGTAGCTTGAGTAGAGGAATATCCATCCGCTATAGAAAAACACAGGAGTTGTTAATAAAAACATGATCCAGTTAGCGGGTATTGGGGTAGACAACTGTAAACCGAAAATATTCATTCCAAGAGGAGAATAAGCGACAATTGGAATTGTAAGAAGTAAAGATACGAAAAATTTATTGCGAATATCCTCTTCCATGAGCTTTGCCATTTCACGTCCTGCTAAACCCGTATGTTCCATTCCCATGCTCATTGTCATACTCATCTTGAATTTTTCCCAAAAACCCATTCCAGAAACTGGCTTCATGGTATGTATATCTATGTTTTCATGCTCCATTTTCTTCCGTGAAGGAACAAGCTTCATGCCACATTTTGGACAGGCTCCGGGTTTATCTGATTGAACCTCAGCATGCATTGGGCATGTATACGTTTGCTTCTGTTTTGTCATATCACATCACCTTTACATTTTACTTCATTGAAGCTTGATAACATCGTTAATTGAATTGAGATAATCGAAAGCGTAATCCAATTCCCCTTTTGCATCAGAATAAATTATAAATAATGTCTGGCCTTTCACAACATTAGTCCCTAACGGCGAGCAAAAATATACACCTGCCGAAGGAGATTTAGGAGCGCCGGCAAGTTTGGCAATCTTGGCTAATTTCCTATTGTCTATTTCTGTGACCGTGCCTTTTGCATGAGACACAATTTCTTTTTTGTATTTTGCCAAACGCGGTTCCTTGTATCCTCCCTGCGCGATACAGATTTTGTAAAATTTGTCCCAAGCTTTTCCGCTTTCAAGAATTTGTTTTGCATTTGTTTCTCCTTCACCCTTTTTTACTTTTCCGGAAAGTTCAAGCAGGGCGCCCGCAATTGTCAATGCTCTTTGCTTTAAATCTTGCGGAGCATTTTTACTATTTCGCAACACAGCAAGAAAATCCATCGCTTCTAAAGTTGGACCAATTCCTCTCCCTACGGGTTGCGATCCGTTGGTAATGAGTACATCAACAGTAAGATTAATTGATTTTCCAACTTCTTTGAAATACTGCTCAAGCCGCAGGGCTTCTTTCTCTGTTCTGACTTTTGCTGTTTTTCCTACGGGAATATCAATTACCACATGCGTTGAGCCTGCTGCTTTTTTTTTGGAAAGGACAGAGGCAATCATTTGCCCTTTACTGTCCAGATCAAGCGCTTTCTCAATTGCTATGAGAATATCATCTGCGGGGCTGAGATTAACTGATCCTCCCCAAACAATACATCCGCCTTCTTTAGCAACAACCTCACGTATTTTTTCAGGAGTTAGATCCACCGAAGTGACTGTTTCCATTGCATCGGCTGTTCCGGCAGGAGAGGTAATTGCCCGCGAAGATGTCTTGGGAATAGTTAATCCTGCCGCGGCAACAATCGCAACCACAATCGGAGTGGTGCGGTTTCCGGGCAAACCGCCAACACAATGTTTGTCCAGCACAATTTTCGTATTCCAACGCATCTTTGTACCCGAATCAATCATGGCTTTTGTCAAACCTGTGATTTCGTCTATATCAAGATTATCGCCGGCAGATGCGGTAATAAATGCGGACAATTCAAGATCTGAATATAATCCATTTGTCACATCGGCAATAATTCTTGTCAGTGCCGCATCGTTCAGTTTCTCTCCGTATACTTTCGCCCGTACATCATGCAGTGAAGAAATCGGTTTAAGATGGGAGATTGAAATAATATCGCCATCTTTTACAGCAAGATTTCTCATGGCAATTTCAGAAAGTCCTGCTTCTTCGTGAGAAAGAATATTTGAGGTAACAACATTGAGAGTGGCGACGATCGTTTTCTCCTTGTGGACGACGACAACTCTTGTCAATGCTGTGAATCCTTCAGAAATGCAGATGTAACAGTCTGACCGCATATAAATGATATTCTCGCGGTATGTGTCAATACCGATTGATTTTACCCTTAACTGGTTTAAGGCATGCTGTTTCATATGAATCTAAGAAATTGAAAATAAAATATAAAAAATAGCACAATATGAATTGGTGCGGTTATGAGACCTGGTACATATTTCTTCTTGAATCCAAACCAAACAATATGCTGAACTCCATTTGCAAACATTAATGCTATAAAAAAAAGTAGCAGCTCACTTCTGTAAGGAAAGTCTTTAATAAAAACTACTAATGACCAAAAGAGGTTGTGAATTATCTCAAAGATTAAGAAAGTTTTAAAAGAAAGCTTAGTAAAGTACCACTTTTTATGAAAGCCTGTTGATAATTCTTCAACAGAATGAAGTATTTGTACAAGAAGCATAGCAATTGGAATAATCTCGACATTTATCATATTAATGAAATGTTTTTTTAACTTCTGTCTTGTTGATTGTTCTTTTTAATGCCAAGGATCATACGATTTTCCGATTGCTAATCGAGCACCACCAATTAAATTATATATTTCTGAAAACGCTGTATATAGATAAGGAATGCGAATTCCGAAAAGCTTTACGTAAAATGCTTGATTTAAAGAAAGACCACTTGGAATTGTATTGCCAATTTTGTTAAGAACAACATCTTTATCTGTTTTTCTTTTTGTATTAAGACTTGAGATTTTGATACCTTCATAGACAGAGCTGACAGGAATCCCTCGTAGGCTTTCTCCATACAATTCATATTTTGTTGGCTTGAGATATTCACTTTTAATTGATAGAGATATGTAATTGTTAGGTTTATATTCAAAATAATCTTTGGTAAATTTACCTCGTAATAAAACTCCAAAAGTAAGATAATTATCCTTTTGATATTCATCCCATTCAAAACCAGGCGCACGCTTGGTTATTTTTTTAAATCCCTGCTCTTTAAATCTTTTGGAAACTTCGTCATAAATTTTTTCATCTATCAAAAGATCTATATCATGCAATTTACGATGTGCCCTATTATTAATAGCAGCAACAAGCGTTGAGCCGATTATGCGATAATCCTCAAATCCTGCGAATACTTTCCTGATTACTTTTAGGCTATTCTTAAGTTGTTCGATATTGTCTTCCATTTTATTCGACTATAATTTTTCCATGAAACATATTCATTCAGATTTGAAATGTTTTCCTACTCCGCTTATCATCTGATTAACGCACCATTTTGCGTAGAATCTTCCAAAAAGAATTCCTAACAAACGAGTTTTAAAAGAGTTTGGTAGATTATAATCAATATATACTTTTAATTTGGAATTGCTATTTTCTGGCTTTATCTCAAAGCCTAATTTGTAATGACCGATAACAATAATATCTAAATCTCCCACCGTCTGCCATTCTTTACGGTAAGGTGGCTGATGATGAGTGATAACTTCATCAAGAAACAACTTAATCCCAAAAACTGTTCCGCTCATTCGAAGGTGTGATCCTACTTTTTGGAAATTTCTATCATCTGGATGTGTAGTCATCTTTCCACCACCCATCATCCAGGAAGATTTATTCATATGAGAAGAAAAATTAGTATGGTCATCCGCATAAATAAATACTTCCTCAGGACTAGCAGGTATAAGTATGTTTTCTTCATAGTGTCTACTGTATTTTTCTTTTGTATTCATATTTTATTTAAGCTAATCTCTTCCACTTAATATGTTCATAGATACTAGACCATAAAAATCCGAAGCTGAACGCAAACATTAACTCCTCAAACGGAATACCAAAGATCAGAACACCGGAAATTGCATTTAGATTCCAAACTCGTTCCACATAGCCGGGATAAAGTATAATAAGTACAATAAAATATATAAAATAGATTGCGGTAAATATAAAGGCACTAACTATCATCTTCTTTTTCAGATCAGGACGGCAATACCAGGAAAAAAAGCCTCCAATAATCATTGCTATAACTGCCGAATATATGGGGTTAAGCTCGGTAGTAACCCATAGGGAGAAGAAAACAATGGGGGCGGACAAAAGAGCAAGAAGATGATATCTGTGTTTCGGAAGATGCTGTTCGTGCTTTGTTATTTGTTCATGTTTGGTAGGAAATATTCTCTCGTAAATCACAACAGCTATACCGCCGACGCCGAATGAGAAGATTAAGCTTTCAATATCAAAACCTGTCTTGTGCGCCAAATCAAAAAGCGAAGGCGGATTCCAATATGCCGGAACAAAGAGCGGCTCCGAGAGTCCCAAAAGAGATGTCCACAAACTTACAACCAGCATCTCCTTCCTGCTTTCTTTGTTTTTTAGGAAGGCGTAGATTACTCCCCAAATAACAATAAGAAACATACTCCATAAAAACCATGCAAATTGCGGTTCGTGCGGTGAATTCATGTTTTTTGATCCTCTTTCTTTTCAACCAAAAACATCCCACATTTCGGGCATTTGCCCGGTTTGTCGGATTGAACTTCCGGGTGCATTGGACAAGTATAGATATTATTTGTCGATAGTTCTTTCTTTTCCACAAAAACCCACCTTTCCTTTCTCAAGTTTTTACGGTTTTCTCTGAACACTAACAGAATTTATTTTTTAGCTAAATTGTTGTAAATTTTGGCGAATGCGTAAAACGCGAGCCATGTAACTATCCCTAAAGAAAAAGCGCCGACAATGGCTGTTCCAAAATCAACCGCTTGGGATGCGCGCATCGCGTCTAAATTGATCATATGGAACCAAGAGTTTGCGATCGAAAACGAGAAATCGGGCGCAACAGTTACCAAAACCCAACAAATAAACGATCCGACAACTGCTACAATCGTAGCTGCATTTGCAAGACGTACCGGGTTATGCATATCTTCTCACCTCCTCTCCATCATCTACAAAACTTCGAACTTACTCATCATACCACTTTCCATATGTTCCGGAATATGACAATGGATTAACCAATCTCCTGGATTGTCCATCTCAACCAATAATTCAACAGTATCGCCATTTTGAACCAAAACCGTATCTTTCCAGACTAGGTTTTGGTTTTGGATTCCATTTGTGCTTACAACCAAGAATCTCTGTCCATGAATATGAATTGGGTGCTGCATTGGATGATCCGAATCCGGATCGTTAAAGATTTTGATTTTTACCTTATCGCCTTTTTTAAATTGCCAATCAATGCCCATATTTTCTTTTTGCGTTGCATCATCAACCAGCTTCCACTTCAATGTTTTGTTGGTAAACATCGTATTCATCATAGACATATCATCCTCCCATTCTATCTTTTCATTTGAATCCCCCATCATCATGTTTCCTCCCATCATTGATCCGTCCGGCATCATATGACCACCCTGTTGATTTCCCATCATGCCACCCATCATATCAATAGTTAAGTTAAGAGTTTTATCAGGATTTTTGGAAAAAAGCGCACGAAGTGGATTTAGCGAATCGATTAAATCTTGATTCGTTCGGGCGATTAAAAAGTATGAAACAGTAACCGGGTACTCCTCAACCGCGATCATTCCTATATCATAAGTCTTATCAGGAGTCTTGTGGACAATTTGATACTCTCCGTTCTCCTCAGACCAAATCTCAACCACTGCGCGTTCTGACGGTCCTATTACTACCGAATCAACCCATTCTTCACGCTCATACTTTCCGTTATCTCCCCCAACCAATTTCATACGGATATTTGGAATCGAAAAATTAAATACCCGGGTATTTGCGGCATTTGTTATGTAGAAGCGAACTCTTTCCCCCTGTTTTATATTTAATTTATAATTATCGCTTCCATTAATAAGCATTACATTGCCAAATCTTCCCATTAGGGCATGGTCTACTATCGATTTGCTAAATGGCGCGATTTTTCCATTCTCAATAAGAATATCATCCAGAAAGAGCACTTCCTCTCTATCAACTTCTGCCCAGTAATCTTTTTGTGGAGGCGTAACCAGAAAGTTTCCATATAATCCAAGCTCTTGAGCGTAATCCTCACGAACATGCGGGTGATACCAAAAAATTCCAACATCTGGAAATTTTAATTTGTAAGTAAAACTCTCCCCCTGTTTCGCTGCTTTTTGAGTAACATCCGGAACACCATCGAATTTATTTTCAACTCTTATTCCATGTGAGTGGATTGTGCTATCAACATCAATATCATTTTTAAAATTTAGTGTGATTTCTGCACCTTGAGGAACTTTTATCAAGGGGCCAGGAATTGAACCATTATACGCAAGCATTTTTACTTCCTGACTATTTATCGTTTTCCTTACAATACTTGCAGTTAAATTATAACTATCACCATTTTCAAGTTCGATAGTCTCAGTCTCTTTTGCAAGAGGATAATTTTCCGTCGTAGTAGAAAATCCGCCTTTTTGATCCAGCACTCTGCTGTTTGAGTATAAATAAATACCTACTCCTACCAGGATAATTCCAACAATAATAATTCTTTGTATATTGTTCATGGTTGTACAGATATTATATCACTATTGTTAGTGCTACTTTAAATACTTATCATAAAATGCAACCGTTCTTTCAGAAATCAAATCCCAACCTAAATTTTTAAAATTGTGATCCTGTCCTTCGTATTCAAAATACTCAACTTGTTTACCTTCCTTCTTCAAAGCGTCATTTAACTCCTTTGACCATTCAGGCTTAACTTCCGTATCTGAAAGCCCTTGATGCAAGCTTATAGGAGACGAGATATACCTTAAATAATCTATAGGGGAAGTACCGCCATCATCGGGATTACCGGTTGGCTGCGGTCGTCTACCGCCATAAAACCTGGCATTATCTGAAGATCTTCCACTTGTCGGCGCCCATAAAACAATCACTTTTACTTTGTCTGTTGCTTCCGCAGTCCGAAGCAACACTTCTCCTCCCATAGAGTGTCCCCACATACCTATACGATTCGTATCAGCTTCTGGTAAGTTTTTTATCGAGGCAATTAAATTTAGTATGTCTATTGTGTAATTAGGATTATGTCCCCGTGACCCTTGAGCGTCGTTTTCCGATTTTCCAAACCCCCGATAGTCGGAGGCCAGAGTAAGATAACCCCGCCTTGCCAAAATATCTGCCATTGTTTGCGTACCATCTCCGCTTTGAAAAGATGACTGATTAAAATAACCATGATTAAGAACAATAACAGAAAACGGTCCGTTTCCTTTTGGGACATTCATTCTTCCATAGATTGTCAGATCATCAGAAGGATAAGAGAAAATGTAACTTACATATTCTGTATTTTCAGAAATAGTTTCTTCGATCGTAATTTCTCCTCCTTTATACTCTCTTTTGCGCAAGTCTTCAATAAATGATTGATTATTATTACTGCTATTTTCTAATAACTGATCACCTTCAGGATTAGTATTTTGTGGTTTATCTAATTGCTGAGTAGGAATAGAGGAGTTATTTTTTTGCCATAGAATAAATGACCCTATGCCTAATAATAATATTATAGATAAAATTAATAGCTTTCTATTCATAATTTTACTTTTTTAATGACTTGACCAATTGAGATTGCTTGTTTCTTCAGTATCTTCTTGGTTTTTAACTTCATTTGTTTTTGTTGAGATAAGATATATATTGCTATCTGCCTGATTTCTCGCATAAAGTTCTGCACCATCAGTTGAAAGAGCAAGTTGGTGAGGTTTACTTTCGGAAGGCAGTTGTATTAACTGAACTTTAAATGTACTTGTGTTAATTTTATATATCGCGTTGCCAGTTTCTGCCGAAACATACGCATATTTACCATCTGGTGTAAGAATAATATCTGCCAAATCTAAACTTACTCCAATTGGAACTCTTTTTGCAATTTTGTCTGTCGTTGGATTTATAGAAATTACCTGATCTGTTGCCATCATAACGTGTTGATCTCTTTTTGTCTTTTCAACAAGCTTTTTACTCATTGCCTGTATTTCTTCATTTGAGGCGCTCGCTGTAATCCAGATCTGTTTTTTACCATCTGTAATTGTAACGTCATGAGGAGTAAATTTAATAAGAAAATCTCCTTCTTTTGCAGATAAATCAATTGTAGTTATCTCTTTCTTATTCTGTGTATCAAACACGATTACTTTGTCTGCTCCCACCCTATATTCTTTATTATCAGTATTTTGATTTACAAAAGTTGAATTGGTTTTTTGCCAAATAAAAACTCCGCCACTGCTAAGAATAAGTAAAATAATTACAACCAATATACTTTTTGAAATCATACCTACTAATTATCGAATTTTGCTCCATGAGTCACCACCGTCTATGCTTTTATAAATACTGTTTTTATCTGCTTATTCATAGCGAACTTCTATTTTGTCTCCATCGCGCATTTGATAATTTTCAAAATCTGTGTTTGCTTTTCCATTCACAAGCATTTTCATTTTTCCATCAGGCCCATTGGTTTCATCAAAAATCTGTGTAGAACTAAACTCTTTACCCCAGATTCTAAAGAAATTCTTGAGTTTTGTTTCATCTTTCGTAACAACTCCTTTCATTTCCATATGGATTACTCCATCTTTAGCATCCTGATCATGGGTATGGATTTCCTGATGCACAGCGCCTATTCCAAGATTAGCTGGAATTTCCTGTTTTCGACCTTTAATAGTAATTGTTAGTTTTGGATGCCAATGGAACCCATTACGCTCTACAATTTCACTTTCGGGAACAGAAAGGTTTTCACTTTTTGATAAAAAGAAAACGCCCCCAACTAAAATAACAAGTGTTAACAGTCCAATTCCGCCTATAATTTTTACCTCTGTACTAAGATGCATGCTGTACGTGGTCTCCTTCTCCACCACAGCCGTCAGATAAATTCCACACTTCCGTAATTTGCTCTCCTGTAAAACCTTTTTCAACAATTAAAAACTTTGCCAGTCCCCCATAAACATACCATCTCCAACATTTGCAGCAACATGGCCCTTTTTCATTTGAATTAGCCATTGCAAAATCATATGCTTTCTGCTGTTCAGGTGTTAATGCGTCCTCATAATGGTTCTTCATTTTTTTAGCAAGTTCTGCGTCTATATCGTAAGGATCTTGTGGAATTTCTTTGATGTTTGAGAACTTTTTTAAACCCTCTACCTGCTCTTTATACCTGTGCCAATTCATAGGACTGCAGCAAGATCCTTGCAGACGATCCCCATCTTTCATAGATGAAATTGAATCGGTAAATGTTCCTGAACATGATGAATTGCCCTTTGTGCTTAACTGCTGAAATTTTGCATAAAGAGGGTCGTTAGTATCAGCTGTTGCCGAATTTTTAGTACTAAGGAATAAAGGCTTTTCTCCATTCCAAACAAAAGCCAGAAACCCAAGCATTCCTACCAAAACAATTAGAAAGATTAATAAATAATTTTTTTTCATACTTTTTTTGAAGGTATTTCGCAATATTCCTTCTCGAAAACAGTTTTTAACAAAAGATAGAATGAGATTGAGAGAAGTATAACTGCCAAGGATGAAATTTCAGCGCCTCTAAAAGGC
>MFNZ01000001.1:0-32381 GCA_001782195.1 Candidatus Levybacteria bacterium RIFCSPHIGHO2_02_FULL_37_13 | reverse complement strand
AGACCCAATAGCGATAAAACAGGGAGGCTACACGCAGCGCAGCCGCTTCCCGCAATCCCAAGCAATGTGTTTCCTCCCACAATAAAATGCAGATTTTTAACACCGCGCAAAAGTTTTATCTGTCTTGCCAATAATGTAAGATTAGCTCCGGTTAAAATAGCAGTTAAGAACAAAAGGAAAAGACCCATGCCACTCATTGCCGTCCACATGCCGGAAAGTAAAGCAAATAGTAAACTTGCCTTGTAAATTACTGAAAATGAACCAAAAACCGTAGCTTGTACAAGCCTTAAGTTCATAAGGTAAGTAGCGAATATCACGTAGATGCTAGCGATGACAAGGGTTGGAAAAAGAAATTTTGAGGATATTAAAATCTTTTGCATACATAATACATTATAAATTATTTTAATTGCTCATCAATGATTGTTTTAAATGCAGCATAAGGCTGAGCGCCAACTACAATAGTACCTGTGAATTTACCGGAAGAATCTGATTTGCCAATAAAAAATGTAGGAGTGCCGGTTGCGCCATACGCAGATGCATCTGCCAAATCTTTGTCCACTTCGACTTTGTATTTTTCTGAATCTAAACATCCTTGAAGAGCAGAGCCGTTTAGCCCAAGATCATTTGCGATAACTGAAAGCTGGTCAAGTGCAAGTCCAGTTCCATTTGACGTTGTTCTTTTAAAAATCTCGTCATGGTACTTAAAATACGCTGTGTCTCCGCCTTGGTCTCTAGCGCACTCGGCAGCTTGCGACTCTTTATGCGCGTTTTGATGGAAAGAAAGCGGAAGATCACGCATTACAAGTTTTATTTTTCCCGTATCTATATATTCGCTTTTGATTTGAGATAATGTCTCATCAACAAACCGCTTACAAAACGGACACTCATAATCAACAAACTCAATCATAGTTATTGGAGCATTTTTATCTCCAAGCACCGGATCGTCATCTGTGGAAACCTCTTTGGAACCTCCCTGTGGGTCGGCCTGCGGCGCAGTCCGTGGTGAAGTCTGACCAGCTTTTGTATCTTCCGTACCTTTCTCTAAATACTGGACTTTAGTGTACAAAGCTCCTATGAAAAATGATGCAACTATTAGAAGAACTATAAGAACTCGATTCGTTAGTGATTTTTTCTTAACTGCCATAGTCTCTACTACAAATTGTAGTAGTAAACTGCTTCATTTGTCAAGAGACCAAAACTGTCTGGATGGGGTATAAGAAGACGGCATTTCTGAATAAAGTTTGCTTGTCGCGCAAATCATTACAAAATCATGATTATCATAATGTGCTTCGCTTACGTGTATAGGCACTAATACAATTAATGCGACAATACCAATTGATGCAATACTGATAAAAAGATTTAATAACTTGACTTTTTTTCTCTCTCTTTGTTTTGATAAAAGAGCATAAATTCTTTCTTCAAGCGTATCATGATCCATAATGCTTGCAACAGATGAAGGCACAACAGCCGGCACTACAAGAATCTTTTTAAGCGCTGAGACAAGGAAGCGGCTATCTCCGATTTTCGCTACCGCGAAATTGTCAGCTTCTATTTCCCGCCTTACTTTATAATTTTTGATAAGATCGTTTATTAAAGGAAAAGCAAAAGACAGCGACCCTACTATAAAAACAATTAGGTTTATAAGGGTATCCCCTCTTTCTAAATGATAGCGTTCGTGCTCAACAACAGTTCTTAATTCCTTTTTTGAAAGTTTTAATATCAAATTTGAAGAAATATAAATTTTTGGTTTTATAATCCCAAGACAAAAAGCGAATTTGGCGGTTGATTTTATGATAACGGTTTTTTCTTTCTGGTTCTCAACTATTATCTTACTTTTTAATTTAGATTTTAAGGATTGGGAACGAAAATAAAATATAACTAACTTTAGTCCCAAAACGCTTACGAAACCAAACAGCAAAAGAAACGGAACAAAATTTAAGTAAAGTGGCATTTGAATCATGCTTGAGTTTATAAACGACTGGCAATAATAAATCGCATGGGGAAAAAAAGGTAAGAACTTTTGAAAAATAGCCAATAAAATACCTGTAAACGAAATAAATAATCCAGAAAATAAAAACAGATTTTTATTTACTTTTATCATGTTTCTCGATAAATTTTAAAAACTGCATTCGTTTTTTCTTAGGAAGCCCATCAATCCCTTCCGCAAACGAAGCAATCGCGGTGTCACCAAAAGAATCTATAAATTTATTTAAAAACGACTTGGCAATGCTTTTGCCATATCGTTCTTTTGAAAGTTTTGGAGAATAAACATAACCTATTCTCTTTTCTTTTCTAATTAGAAGGCCTTTTTCGTAAAGTCTTTGAAGAATCGTCGCGACAGTAGTGTAAGCCAATTTTCGGTTTTTTTTAAGCTTGGTCAAAACATCCCGTCCAGAACACTCATTGCATTCCCAAACGATGTCCATTATTTGTTTCTCCAACTCTCCAAGAGAAATTGTTTTCATACTACATATTGTAGAATGAATCTACATAAATTACAACAACAATAAAATAACTACCACACACTATAGTATTTTTGCTATTGCCTTAACAACAAAATTATTTCTTCTGTATTTGTTTCCAGAGCCAGACTCCCAAAAGGACTAAATCAATAAACATTACTATCCCAATTAATCCAAATCCTCCCATCATGTTCCCGTAATCCCATCCCATCATATTACTCACCTCCTTTACTTATGATTTTTGTATTTTGCAGGTTCGTGTTCCTGGTCTTTTTCTCCTGTACTTTCGAGAGAGTACTCGCGGTCTCCTCCTTCTGCAAATGAACTCAACGTATGCCCTGTGCCAATATTTATATCGTCGCTATTAAACCACAAGCTTTCACAAAAATCACATAAATAACCGGTTGTTCCGCTCTTTTTAAATTTCACTTTTCCAACTTTACCCTCCTCGCATTTTGGACAAATCATAGATGCACCCCCTTTCCAATATTTTGCGCTACTTTTTTACTACGTAAAAAAACATCATTCAATGGAATATTAATTTCTGTCACGAGTTCTCCAAGAACTTTTTTTGCAAGACGCTTTGGCAGATGTTTTTTTATCTTGTTGAAAAATTCCTTATGCCCGCCAAGAATAATAAATTCTATGCGTTTTTGTTTTACAAAATCATCAACAGACTGCGCAATAAGCTTCAAATGTCTGTGTAAATGATCTTCTATATGCCTTAATATCTTATCTTGGGCATCCCAAGTATCATCCCCATGTTTTACTTTTTGCGGCACAAAACCATTTACAATATCTTCATGCTCTTCTATTTTACCAAGATGAACTGTAAATAGTCGAGCTCTCTTTCTATCCGCTAACAAAACAAGATACGCTCCATAACGCGAGATTGTTTCGACAATTGGCGCAACATTTGGAGAGTAAGAAATAGAAACATCCGGAGGCAAATAAAACTCGAATTGAAGTACTTTAAAAAGATGCGCGCCTGCGGTAAAAAAAACAATACTTCTGTTTCCCCTTGTATCAAATGATTCTTGTAAATATTTCTCAATCTTTTTAAGATCTTCTCTAAATGCCTTTTTCTCCAAACTTGTAAGACTCTTATGAATAAGCAAGTGAAAAAGCGTAACAAGAACCGTTCCGGATGGCGATTTCTTATCTTTAAAGCCTAAATACAAAGAAAGTATTTTGTACGGCGATCTTTTGTGGGATGCAAGTCGCTGTAAATTTTTTTCCACATTTTGATAATTCATATCATATCCTTTCTACCTTCTTGTCCGGATAGACCTGCGATCAAAATATTCGCTGTCGCTTGACATATGCTTTCCTTTATAAGTCTCCAGCTCCTTTAAAAGATGACTAAAACCTAAATTTGTCGCTTCTTCTATTGTCTTACCAAGAATTTTGACTACAAGCGGTTTTTTTGGAAGAATTAACTTCAGTGTGCCATCATAATATACCGGATTATCAATGTGTTTTTTTCCCGCTTTCTTTAAGCTTTTTTTCTTGTGTTTCCTGACAATAATATCTAAAAGCGGCAAGTCTCGGTCAAACTTTGGCAAAAACTTCGCAAGTTTTTCGATGTGAACTTGCAAATATTTTTCTAAGCCTTCCGAAAGCGAACAGTCTTTAGTTGTAATTGTATAATGCATTTTTAAAGTATATCAAATTTTTGCAACAACGCAGTGATATAAATCACTATCCTTTAACTACAACGATTGGCCTAAGTCTTGCGACTTTTTTAGCAAGACCGATCTTATCAACTACATTAACAACATCCTCAATATCTTTATACGCAAGTGGCGCTTCTTCCGACAAGTCTGTAACCGAACCGGTTTCGATGCGAATTCCCTCTTTTTCAAGATTTAATAATAGTTGCTTGCCTTGAATTTCTTTTTTTGCATGATGTCGAGACATCCGTCTTCCTGCACCATGACATGTTGAATAAAATGATTCTTTTCCTTTTGTAGTCCCGACCAGAACATAAGACGCAGTCCCCATGCTGCCAGGAATAATCACTGGCTGACCAACTTTCTGATACTCACCAACAAGTTCGGGATGATATGGGGGAAATGCTCTTGTTGCGCCTTTTCGATGAACTATAACTTTTTCCTGTCTTCCGTTTACTGTATGTTCTTCAACTTTTGCAATATTATGCGCTACATCATAGAGAACAGACAGCTTGCCTCCTGCTCCACCTAATATATTTTCCCAAACTTTTCGTATTTCATAAGTAATCATTTGTCTGTTTGCGAAGGCAAAATTTGCAGCAGCTGCCATTGCGTTAAAGTAATTCCTTCCTTCTTCTGAAGAAAATGGAGCGCAAGCGAGTTCCCGATCCGGAACGCTGATGTGATAACGAGCCATTGCCTGATTCATAAGGCGAATATAATCGGTTGCCACCTGATGTCCCAATCCTCTTGATCCTGTATGAATAAGAACTACTATTTGATTTACGCTTAATCCAAAAGCATGAGCAATCTTTTCGTCAAAAATTTCATCCACTCGGTCTATCTCTACGAAATGATTCCCTGCTCCCATAGTGCCAAGCTGATCATGGCCCCTCTTTTTTGCATGATCCGATACCGCACTTGGATCTGCATTTTTTAAAACACCATACGACTCGATAAAGTGCGTATCTATCTCTTCTCCATATCCTTCTTTGACAAGCCTATGTGCTCCTTCACTTAGCACCTCATCAAGTTTTCCCATACCTAATTTGAGTGATCCTGCGTGACCAACCCCTGATGGGATTTCCCTAAATAGATGTTTCGATAATTTTTCAAGATGCGGTTTTAATTCTTCAAGGGTTAATTTCGAGCGTAAAAGTCTTACGCCACAATTTATGTCATACCCTATTCCTCCCGGAGAAATCACGCCATCGGGATACAGTGTTGCCGCAACGCCTCCAATAGGAAAACCGTATCCTTCATGCGCATCAGGCATTACGATCGCGGCCTTTTTTATTCCCGGAAGTGTCGCAACATTTACCAGCTGTTCAACCGAACGGTCGCGCAGAATTTCGTCCAACATGCTTTCAGTCGCATACACCAAAGCAGGAACACGCATATCGGATCTGTATGATTTTGGTATCTTCCAAGTATATTCATCTACTTTTTTTAGATCATTTTTAGTAATATTCATAGTTTGAAACTCAAATATCAAACACAATCATTGTCTCATATTGCCCTTCATCATTTTTCCTGACTTCTGCTTCGTGATAAGTTACTGCTTTTATATCTTCCATAAATTTCTCTATTTTTACTCCCAAAATTCGCGCGTTAAGCGAATTCCCGTAGATCTCCAGTCTATCAATCGAGTAGAAAATTGCTTTATGAATATGGGAAAGCGTCAAAACTTCGGAAAGAAAATCAATCAAAAGCGATGTTGTATCATACGCAGTGATAGCAATCTCTTTTGCAAACAGGTGCTTGTTCAGAAAACGATCGTAATCTTTGCACAGAATTCTGTTCATACCTTCTAAAGCATTCTCAAAAAGTTGATCAAGCGATGCGCCTTTCGCCTGCAATCGTACATCCGCAACGTGTGGAATTATCTCGTAAGATTTCATAAGTATTCCTTGAACCAATCCACCGCAAGTTCTGCAACTTTTTCTAAAGCTCCCTTTTCTTCAAATAAGTGTGTTGCTCCCTCAACGATTTCTAACTTTTTCTCGCATCGAAGCAGGCTGTAAGCGCTTTCATTCAGTTCAATCACTCCGAAATCATTGCCTCCAACAATAAGAAGCGTTGGAGACTTAACCCGATCAAGAATTTCATTTGCCAAGTCGGGACGGCCGCCGCGAGATACGACTGCTTTAATCGCAGAACCCAAAACAGCCGCAACTTTTAGCGCCGCGGCCGCTCCCGTACTTGCTCCAAAAAGGCCGATCGATAAGTCTTTTGTTTCCGGATGTTTTTGCAACCATTTTACAATTTCAATCAGCCGACGCGTTAAAAGATTAATATCAAAACGGGTTTCATACACCTCATCTTCCTCTTCCGTTAATAAGTCTATAAGCAGTGTCGCTATATCTTCTTTTTGCAACACGCTGGCAACAAACGTATTCCTTGGGGACAACCTACTGCTCCCGCTTCCATGAGCAAAAAGCACAATGCCCTTAGCCGTTTTAGGAAGACTTAATATCCCTTCAAGCAAAACCGAGTTAATCCGAATAGAAATTTTTTTCATATACTTTCTCCATAAGTTGAGTTACCTCATCATCGGTTACCTGCGGAAAGTTTTCATACCATTCTCCAATTGCGTAAAACTCCCTTGGTTCTTCAAGCGCAATAAGTTCATCCACCTCTTTTCGAAGGACTTTTGCTGTATCTTTTGGGACAACAGGTGTTGCGACAATTATTTTTTTGGGCTGGCGATGCTTAAGCTCTTTAATTGCAACGCGCATGGTAAGACCTGTCGCGATACCGTCATCTACCAAAATAGCAATTTTCCCTTTTGCAGGTACTTCCTTTCTCCCTTGAAGGTATTTTTCTCTTCTGCGCCCTGCTTCCTTACGCTCTTTTTCAATCGCAGCTTTTAACCACTCTTCATCAATTGCCGACATTTCTTTTTCAGAACCGACTATATGCCCATTTTCTGCGGTCGCGGCAATTGCGTATTCCGGTTGAGACGGATGGCCGATTTTCCGGGTAATTATTAAATCAAGCGGGCAACGCAGGTATTTCGCGATTTCATAAGCAGTAACAACTCCACCTCTTGGAAGAGCGTACACCACACAATTTCCATCCTTAAATTTTTCTAAAGCAATCGCTAGCAATCTTCCAGCATCCGCTCTATCTTTAAAAAACATATACCCTACTTTTCTCTCCCTTAATGTGTTCTTACATGCTCCTCAGCCTTATCAATATCTTTTGCGATATCAAGTTCCTTTGGATGCTCATAATTTTCACTAAGCCCAATCCCCATTTCATGAGCGCTTTTTAAAGCATCGTCATCCGATTCAAGATCCGGCATGCTTCCGCTTATTGATTCCTCACCCTGCATTTGCGGGCTTTTTATTGTCAAATTTTTTTGTTTATTTTTCAACTTATTCACCCCCTCTTTTTAATATTATCATGAACAAAGCATACTTTTTGTATTTAAAAAATGCATTGATCTTGGTCATAAAAAATATGTGATAAGAATCAATGACTTTTATGTCCGAATCGCTTAATCTACATAATAATTAATATTTATGATTAAACTTCTTGAGGACGGCAACTATACGTTAATTGAAACTCACAAACATATCAAAATATTAAATCTTGGAAAAGGAAAGGTATTTGTGTGGATAAATGCTGCCGGAATCGGAGAAATCTTAGTTGCTTCACACAAACCCCACAAAACAGATCATATTCTTGCTGTTGGAAGATATAGGCTGTACCAAGTAAAGGATGAAGCAAAATTAACAGATCTTATCCATTTGGAATTATTGGTAGGAGAAGGGATTTGGCAAGGTTACCTCTTGACAAAAGGCCTTCCTCAAGCAAATACTAGTAGAGTAAGGATTATTCCAACTCTGGAAATAATTACAAAAAGCGTAAATTAATTTGTTTGATTACATGAAATACACTTTATCAATACTTCGGATCGGAATGGGTTGGATATTTTTCTGGGCGTTTTTGGATAAGCTATTGGGACTTGGTTTTGCAACCGAAACCGCCAAATCCTGGCTTTCCGGCAATTCGCCAACAACCGGATTTCTCAAATTTGCAACTCATGGACCATTCAAGCCCTTTTTTGAAAGCCTTGCGGGAAGTACAATTGTAGATTGGTTATTCATGATTGGTCTTTTTGGCATAGGACTTTCGCTAATTCTGGGAATTGGAATGAGGATTGCCGCGTACTCGGGATCATTATTGCTTTTTCTTATGTGGCTGGCGCTTCTTCCTCCTGAAAATAATCCAATCTTGGACGATCATATTATTTATATACTTGTTTTAATGGTGTTGGATCGCTCGGATGCCGGAGAATATTTTGGATTTGGAAAATCGTGGAAAAAAACAAGCCTTGTAAAAAAATATCCCCTTTTACGATAATTTATTATAACAAACCCAGCTCTTCCTCAAGCCCGCCTAAGTTTTTTACAATAATTGTATTCTTCTCAAAAGCTACCAACCCTTTAACTTTAAGCATTTTCATTTCTCGACTCACTGTTTCCCTGGTCATGCCGGATTGCGCTGCTAAATCTTTTTCTGAAATTTTAAGGGGACTGCCGAATCTTTTAGCATGAATGATTATTTCCGTGATAAGCCTGGCATATGCATTGCCTGCCATTAGATATGTCATCCGCATCAAAATCCCGTCTGTTCCCTTGTAAACTCTTCCCAGCAAATCATATAACACATCAGGATTATTTTTGACAAATTCGATGGTATTTTCCTTTGGGGCTCTCCAAACTTCAACGTCAGTTACCGCCTCAAAAAAATACATATTTTTTGTATTATTAATAGCCCATGACATGGGAAAAAAAGAAATGGGCTTGAAAATATTCACTACCAGTTCATCCCCTTTTTTGGAAATCGCGTATTCTTTAACGAAGCCTTTTTTGAGATAAAAAATTCCCGAAGGATTATCGTCTGCTCTAATAAGTAATTCTTTTTTTTTATATACTTGATGTTTAAATTGGGTAAAAAACTCCTCAAGCTTCTTGGCAATCTTATTATCCACAACTGGCATTATACCATTTCTTCATTACCTTTCCACCTTATCACTTTCCACCTTAGAGGTGGAATAGATACGCCACCTTGGAAAAAAACAGTCTCTCTTCCCAAAGTACACTACTACATAGTGCTATACTCTAGACCAAAAATCACTTCAAGTTTTGAGACTTGCAATCTTTTTAGTCTTATGCCATAGTTTATCCAGCACCTATCAAAATCTTGCAGAAAAGGTGCTGGGATTTAGGTATGGAGAATTCAAATCAAACTTCCCAAGCTCAGGAAATTAATAGTCAAATGCCTCCGATTAATAATAATTCCAGCAAATCAAAAGTCATTCCTATTATTCTTGGTATTGCAACTGTTGCAGTAATTGCCATCGGCGCTTATGTTTTGGGAACAAAACAACCCCAACCCGTAGTCCAAAACTCCGTTCAAACAATTCCCATCCCAACCCCAACTCCTATAACAAGTATATCTGAAGATACTACATTTGTAGCATACAGAAGTCTTGTCAAAGATGGATTTGGATATGAGGTAAAAGGAATTCCATATAACTGGTCTATCTTAAATGAAAATGAAAATCCTGGCGTTGACAACTTATATACTAGAATATTTTGTTCTTCCTATAATTATGACGCTTGTAAGAAGGGTACTTTTATACGCGTAAAGTACTTTGAATCAACAAAGATAAATCAAGACATAAAGGATAAAATTGACTCTCTTAAAAAATCTGGATTTACAGAATCGATAATTCAACCTAAAGACAAAGTCAGTTTAGTTAATGTTAATAAAACAGATTTTTACACATATGTTGTTGCGCCAAAAGGATTTTTTGAAATTTATGGAAAAGATATTCAGGAAGATCATCGAGGAATGGCTTATGGTTATTTTGTCTCTACATTTAAACTCATAAACTAAAGACTCCAATCAAATCCTCTCCACCTTCCGATTTACTAATCCCTAATCCGTGTCATGCCGAACTTGTTTCGGCATCTTAGAACGTGTTTTAAAAGTTTTCTACCACGTCATGCTGGCTTGTCCAGCATCTCTAAACACCTTGGAGATTCTGGATGCGCTGCGGCTTACCAGAATGACGATAGAATTAAAAATGGACTTTTCACAAACAGACTCTTAGTTCCTGAAAAGCTGAGATCCTGAAACAAGTTCAGGCCATTCGGCTCTGAGAGCCTCAGGCTCGTAGAGATGACACAAGAATTACTTCCCTTTTCTTGGTTTGAAGAAGTAATAATAGACAACAGGAATAAAGAAAAGCATGATGGTGCCTGAGAAAAGTTGTGATTTTATTCGTATCTAAGTGCTTCAATAGGCGAAAGAGAAGCGGCTTTGCGGGCAGGCATTACGCCAAAGATGATGCCCACTCCAACCGAAACCGCAAACGCCAAAGCAATAGACCACCAAGTTAGGGTGATTGTCATAAATTGCGAGAGTGCAAAACTCCCAAGCATTCCAGTAAGAATCCCAATAACTCCGCCTCCAACAGATAATAAAATAGCTTCTGTGAGAAATTGAAGGAGAATTATGTTTGGAGTTGCTCCCAGTGCTTTTCTCAAGCCTATTTCACGCGTTCGCTCTGTAACCGACACCAACATTATATTCATAATTCCTACTCCGCCAACCAAAAGCGAAATAGCGGCAATTCCAGAAAGCGCAAAGGTGAGCATATTAAGAATACTTGAAACACTCTGAAGAACTTCTTTCTGATCAACTAAAGTAAACTCGTCCTCGTCCAGTCTTTCTATCATAGACATTTGAATTTTTGATATTGCAGTATCCACAAGATCCGATGATGCAACTTTTGCATAAATAAAATTCAAATTATCCCTATCAAATAGACGCTTTGCGCTTGTGACTGGAATAATCGCCTGATCATCTAAGTTTGTCTGCCCAAGACCGCCCTTTTTTTCAAGCACCCCGATTACGCTGTAACGAAACTCACCAAGTTGAATTTTTGCACCAATTGGACTTGTGTCTGAAAAATAATCTAAGGCTACGTTGGCACCCAATACAATTACTTTCTTTAAAGATGTAACATCCGGTTCCGAAAAAAACTCTCCCTCCGACAAAGAGACATTCCTGACTTCTGTAAAATCAGAAGTCGTTCCAATTATCTGAACTGTTTTTTTAACATCTGCGTACCTTACAACGGCTGACCCCATAAGAAGTCCTGTTGCTTCAGATACCTCCGTGACATCATTTTTTAAACGCTTTACATCTTCAAGTTCAAGCTTTGAGTTTGCAATTGCTCCTAAACCTCCCCCTCGCGCAGATGCAAACCCCTGCTTTGTGTCAAATTGCCCGGGAATTATCAAGATAAGATTTGACCCCAATCCTTCAAGCTCTTCAACAACAAACGTTTTAACTCCTGACCCTAAGGACATAAGAAGAATTACTGACGACACGCCAATAATAACGCCCAGCATAGTTAAGGCCGACCTTGTTTTATTGCGAAGAATTGCCCTTGCGGATACATTTATTAATTGTTTAAACGGCATATTTTTTTAAGAAACTATTTTCCCATCCCTTATTTTTATGATTCTTTTCGCTTTTCTTGCAATATCCTGCTCGTGAGTCACAAGCACAACCGTGCTTCCTTTATCATTAAGTACCTTTAAAATATTCAAAATCTCCGTACCTGTTTTTGTGTCTAAATTTCCAGTTGGCTCATCGGCAAAAATAATCGAAGGGTTGTTAATTAGCGCCCGCGCAATTGCAACTCGCTGCTGTTGTCCTCCGGAAAGTTGATTTGGATAATGATATAACCGTTCTGAAAGCCCAACTTGCACAAGTGCTTCTTTTGCCCTTTTTTTAATCTCTTCCTCAGAGAAAGAAGCGTATATAAGAGGAAGCCCTACATTATCAAGAGCTGTAGTCCTCTCCAAAAGATTATATTGCTGAAATACAAATCCAATTTTTTTGTTTCTAATAACAGCCAGCTCACTTTCCGACAATTTAGAAACATCCTTTCCTTCCAGATAAACCAAACCCTTTGTGGGAACATCTAAAAGTCCCATAATATGCATCAGTGTTGATTTACCAGAACCAGAGGGTCCAACTATTGCGACAAATTCTCCCTTTCGTATGGTAATAGATGCAGAATCTAAAGCTCTTATCTCGTGCTCGCCTAGACGATATGTTTTTGTTACAGCAACAAGCTGCAAAAGGTTACCGTTTTTCATCTAAAGACTCATTAACTATAATCATCTCTCCTTCCGAAATACCTCTTAAAACCTCAACAAATCTTTCCGAATGCGTCCCTATCGTAACACGTCTTTTGTCCTTTTTCTCACCTTTTACAACATAAATAAAGTTTTGCTCTCCCTCTTCAATAAGCGATTTTCTTGGAGCAACAATTGCATCTTTTATTTCATTTTCTACAAACTCTGCTTCTCCTGATAATCCGTCAATTAGATTATGCTGATCGCTTCTTAATTTAATTTCAACACGAATCGCCGACCCTCCGCTTTCTGTTTCCTCTGTTATACTGCCAATAAAGGAAACTTTTCCCTCAAATGAACTTTTGGGAAATGCATCAAGCGTAACCTTTGCTTTTTGCCCGATTGATACTTTCGCAAAATCAGTCTCATCAACGCTCGCCACAAAGCTAAAATCTAATAGATTAACTATCTCAATTGTTTCTGTAATGTCAACAAATTCTCCTTTTTTTATTGACACCTTTGTAACTATTCCATCTATTGGCGAAAATAACGTTGCATCCTGCATTTGTTTTTCTATTTTTTTCATGGAATCATATGCCTTGTTTTGTTTTGCTTCTGAGCCTGTACGTTTGACTTTTTCGCTGAACGATTCGTCAGTCTTTCTGCCTGTTTCGTCATATACTTTTTCAACTTCTGCTTTTGCTGCTATAAAATCCTGCTCTGCCCCCCTCCAGGAAGCCTGAAGTTCTGTTATATCAAGTGACGTTAACGCCTCTCCCATGTAGACGCTATCGCCCTTTTTTACTCCAACCCACACAACTTTTCCCCCTGTTAGAAAATGTAATGATGCCTTTTGGGAAGCCTCAATGTTTCCAGAAGTAGTAAAAGAGAGGATAAGATTTTTCTTCTCTACCTTATATATCTCCTCAATTTTTCTCTCTCTTCTCCCCAGAGGAGTCAGTGTATATAAAAGGACAAAAACTACAACTACTCCGATTATAAGCCTTCGATGTTTGCGCGCGAATAGATTCAAACTTTTGATCATACTTTAAGAAAAGCCATTGTAGTACAAGAGGACACCAAAGTCAACTATAGGTCTTATCCTGTAAGTAAAACCCATCGACTTCTTGATGCCATAGCAAGATTAACTCGACGGTATAGAATATGGCATGGCATATTCAAACCAGATCTGAAATAGGCAGAAAACGAGGAAATTTCAATTTACATTGTATATATAAGCCATTCTCTTGTCAATAACTCTACTCCTAATTTGCTATTCATGCTTTTGAGGCTGAAATATTAGAGGGTAATGTCGCCGCAGGAAACATAGGTAGCTGCTTCTGTTTCAGACTTATGAACATTTATTCCAAGAGGCAATCCTGATTTTATTTGATCCAAGGTTACATCCAGCATTGTTTCCGATACACCATTTACAGGAGAATTCAAAGCATACTTAACTTCGCCAACGTCCGGACATGAACCCACATGAATATGCGCCGGCTGTGTCACGTCTTGTGTAGCTCCGGTTAAATTAAGCGTAACTTTTACTTTTCCGTCTACTTCTATCAGAGTTGCTGTACCGGATTCTCCGGAAGCGTTTTGCTCAGAAAGAGCAACTGTTACTTCGGTAGAAGCAGGTGCTTGGGTTGTTTCTTCCGGTTGCGAAACTGGTGTTGTTGGCTTGTTGGTAAGCATTAGAAAACCAACAATCGCTATTATAATAACAATTCCAATAATTACATTTTTATTCATCTAATATAGAGTAGATATGTTTTATTTACTTGTCAAGCAACAAAATAACAAACTAAATTCCTTTAATCTTAATAACCACCTTACCGCGGGGGTGGGCGCTTTCAAAATATTCAAATGCTTCTCGTGCTTCGTCAAGAGGAAAAACTTTATCGATTTGCGGATTGATTGCTCCCTTTTCAACAAGCTCTGTTAAACGCGCAAGAGTTTTATTATTGATACGCGTCACTTGTCCTATTGACGTTACACCATGCTCTTTGGCAAGTTCCGGATTTGGAACTCCAAGCATAGAAACAATAACTCCGCCTTTTTTAAGCACCTTAAAAGATCTTCCCATTGTATCCCCGCCAACTGTGTCAAACACAGCGTCAAAATCTTTTAATAAATCTTCAAACTTTTGTGTTTTGTAATCAATCACTTCATCTGCCCCAAGCCCTTTCGCAAACTCCCCATTTTCCGCACTCACGGTAGTTACAATGTAAGCCCCTAAATATTTAGCCAGTTGTATTGCGATGCTTCCGATACCGCCAGATCCACCATGAATAAGAATTTTTTGATCTTTCTTAAGCTTAATATGCTCTACCAAAACCTGTATTGCACTTGCTCCAACAAGAGGAAGAGATGCCGCTTCGACATGGTTAATATTCTTAGGTTTGTGTGAGATACCAACGGTTTTTGCCGCACAAAATTCTGCCAGTGCACCTGATCCGCCATTTACAATTAAAGACTGACCATAAACTTCATCCCCTATTTTAAAATCTAAAATACCTTTCCCCAACTGAAAAACAACTCCGGAAAAGTCGCCTCCTATTGTTACTGGAAATTGTAACGGCATCATTTCTTTCAGACGCCCTGACCGCAAGGTCACATCAAAAGGATTAAGGCTTGCCGCATGTATTTCAACAAGAATTTTTCCTGACTCAACAGTTGGTGAAGGGGCATTTTTATTAATTTCCAAAACCTCCGGTCCTCCGTACTTATTGTATTGCGTTGCTTTCATATGCTCATGTCTTTAAAATTTTTGAAACCTTTCTTATCATATCATATCCACCGACCAAAAAAAACCTATTTTGATACAATAGCTTTGTGAGTCCTATTAATTCTTTCGTTAACAACACTACCATGTATCGGTTGATGCTTTATTACTTGATTTTTTTGGTAGTGGTTGTTAGCTGCCTAAGCTTTATCAGACTTCTGCCATATAACGGTTTTCATATTTTAGGGAATGCAATTTATCTAAGTTTTGTATGTTGGATATCTAATAAAATTCTTGCCAAAATCCAAAAAGTTCAAACTAATCTTGAGTCAGCATTAATTTCCGGTTTGATTTTATCTTTAATATTTGGTCCAACAAACTTACTTGCGTTGTCTTCTTTTTGGATTCCTGCTTTCGCGGGAACGGCCGCAATGGCTAGTAAATATTTAATTATTTGGAGGGGACGGCATATTTTTAATCCCGCAGCTTTTGGGGCGCTGGCCTCTGCTCTAATTTTGGGTCAGGGCGCCAGTTGGTGGGTGGGAGGTTTATCCATAGCTCCCTTTATTTTAATCGGTGGATTTTTAATTCTGAAAAAAATTAGGAGATTTGAAATGGTGGGAGTATTTTTAATCAGCATGACTCTTTTGATGGTAGTAATTACTATTTTTGATGGTGAACCATTCAATCTATTCGTATGGCTGCACGATCAAGCGGCTTTTTTGTTCGTTTCACCCCTGGCTTTTTTTGCAATAGCAATGTTAGTTGAACCATTAACGTCTCCATTTAGAAGGTCTCACCAAATTGTGTATGCGATTTTAGTTTCGTTTTCCTTTTATCTGTTAGGATATCTAGTCCCATACTCTCTTGAGGCCTCCCTTTTAATAGGCAACCTTTTTGCCTACATTGTTAACGGTAGTTTTAGGCAGGTGTTAACTTTACGCAAAAAAGAAATACTGTCCAAAGATGTAATTGGATTTTGGTTTGAACCGTGGAAAAAGTTTGAATTTAAACCAGGCCAGTTTTTGGAATGGACATTATCTCATCAGCATCCGGACACCAGAGGAGTTAGAAGATTTTTTACAATTGCCTCATCACCTGCCGAAGATTTAGTTTTACTGGCTTCTAAATTTTACGAAAAGCCCAGTACTTTCAAACAAGCCCTTATGAAGCTTGGGCCGGGGGACGAAATAATTGCCTCTGACTTAGAAGGGGAGTTTACTCTGCCTAACAATTTGGACACTAAACTGGTTTTTATAGCCGGGGGGGTTGGTATCACCCCATTTAGGGCTATGATTAAGTGGATTTTGTATAATAAACAACACAGAGATGTAATTTTACTTTTTTATAATAAAACAAAAGAAGATATTGTCTTTGAAGATATTTTCAAAAAGGCAGAGCGGTTTGGATTAAAAACAATTTACTTTAATACAGACAAAGGCGGTCATAATGATGAAAAATTTATCAATGAGAAAGTGCCTGACTTTAAAGAACGGACTTTTTATATTTCCGGCCCGGAGCCAATGGTAAAGATATTTGAAAAAATGCTAGGTAAAATGGGATTGAAGAAAAGCCAAATTAAAAGAGATTATTTCCCGGGATATTCCGAAACTTACACTACCTAACCACATCGTCATATCTGTACCGATCCCGTATCGGAATCCTATTGACGATCCGGTATTGTGCTACAAAACTGAAATTACAATTCCCATTGCCACTAATGATGCCAACTGGAATCCTGTATTTATGGCAAAAAGACTCCATTTCTTGCTGCCAAAGATTTCTGATGTTAGCTGAACCGGAATTATTTTCCCGAACAAATTTTGCAGTCTTTCTTGTGTGTCGCGAAAAAGTACACTGCCGATGCGCCGACTAGAATATAAACTACTCTTGAAAGACCTGACATTGGTCCAAAAATAGCTTCAACTAGATTGAAATTAAACAATCCGATAAGTCCCCAATTCAAAGCGCCAACAGCAACAAGCGTAACGACTACCATATGAAGCATTTTCATATTATCATCTCACCTCCTTCCATAATTAACAATAAATTAATAATTTGAGGACGTCAATAAGGAATTTTACTCTCGGCTTAAGTACATCTTTCTAAGTTTTTCCGGAAGTCTTTCAATTGCATATCTTAACATTGTTCGAGGCATTTGTTTGTAGTGTTTTTTTAAAAAGTCTTCAAGAATTTCTTGCGAGGATTGTTTGCCAACCTCTCTTAGCATCCACCCCACTGCTTTGTGAATTAAATCATGCGTATCATTAAGCAACATTTTAGAAATTGTTAATGTCTCCTGATACCGGCCGTCTTTTATAAACTGATAAGTCGCGACAATTGAAATCCGGCGCTCCCAAAGATTTTTCGATCGCGCAAGCTTAAACAAAACATTTTTGGATTTATCGAGCAAGTAATGTCCAACGATTTTATCTGCAGACAAATCCACCAAATCCCAATTGTTAATATACTTAGTATTTTTAAGATAATAATTATAAACTTTATTCTTATCCGCATCCGTGCCTTTTTCAAAACGGTGAACAAGTATAAGAAGCGCGATTAAACGCTCTTCGTGGATTTTTGATTGTAAAAGTTTTTTTATTTCATCAAACGATATTTCTTTGTATTTAATAGCTATTTTTCTAGACTGAGGAACTGTAAGTCCCAAAAAAATATCTCCTTCTCCATACTCCCCTTTTCCTGTCTTAAAAAACCCCTGAAGTACTTTTGCTTTTTGAGGATTGGAAAGTTTCTTTAATTCTTTTCTTAGTTTATCAATCACCTATTGATCATTATACCATTAAGCTACCTTAAATAGCTTTTGAAAAAATCAGCAGTTCTTTGCATAGCCTGAGCAAAGCTTGCTCCTTTCAAATTATGGCCTCCATTTTTATACTCATGCAACTCGTGAACAATTGTTGTTTTATCCAGAATTTCCATTAAATCTCTGCTATATCCAACACTAACTACATTATCATTAACTGCATGATGGATTTGAATCGCGCCTTTTGTATCCTGTAAGTAATTTGTCGGAATTACTTTCTGCCAGAAAACACTTTGAGCGCTCGGGCTTCCGTATTTTTCATATAATTCCTGCCTTTTGCTCGTGCGGCTTGGGCTAAATTGGTTTGGGGAAAAACTCGAGTCATTAATGCCATACTTAACCCGATCTTCGTAGGTATAAACAGCGCCAGCCCAGATAACAACTGCAGGAACATCCGAAGAAACCATACTTCTTAAAGCAATATTTCCTGCCATACTGTGTCCCCAAATTCCTATTTTTTCAGGATTTACAAAGTCAGAACTGGAAAGTGCAGAACGCGCATTAAGAACATCTATTATGTAATCAGAGCCAAAATAGCCGCCGCCTGCTTCGCCCTCCGAATCTCCATGTCCCCGAAGATCAATTTTAAAAACAACAAATCCATTTCTTGCCAAGAAATCAACATAAGAAGAATAATTTGTAAGCGTATTGTAATTAGCAGGCGGGATATATCCATGAACAAAAATAATTCCCGGAAATCCTCCTTCAGGCATTTGGATATTTGGTTTTGTTAACATCCCATTAATTTTGAAACCATCTGAATCATAAGAGGTCAAATAAGACGTATGACTTGCGTTGCTGGAAACTTGCTGTAGCTCAGAAAGATTGCTTTCGTATTTTCTTTCCCTAAGATATGGAACAGTTAATTCAATAAATGGAAAAGGAGTAGGAGTTAGATCTTGAACAGGTAGAATTGATATGTTTTCTTGGAAGGATTCCGCACCTTCCTTATTTTTAATTACTAAATAATAGAGTATTGTTATAGAAACTATGATAAAAAAAGAAAATATAACAATCTCGATTTTTCTCTTTTTATTTGATTTTTTTGGATCAACATTGACTTTGATTTGATCTGTAAACGGATTATTAACGTCATTTATCATATATCTTCTATGTAATATCTAACTTCATTCACTTCCGGATTTAACAGATTGTACAGATAAATTATGTCCTCGTCAAAATGTCTTATGCAACCCGAGCTTCCGGGATCTTCACTTGAAAGTTTTTGCTCATTTCCATTTACTCCATGCAATCCAAAATATCCCGGCATTTGCCAATCACATTGCCCACTACATTCATTATATGAAGTTGGGCCAAAGGGATAATCATCCGTTACCGGAATATCAAGAGTCAAAAAATATGGCGCAGTTTCCAGATTTTCACTAGAGTCTTCTTTATTTGTAATTATCCAATACTCTTTTCCTAAAAGTCTTGGCAATGGGGTTGGGCTTTGTCCTGGAATTCCTGTTTTGACAGTAAATGTTTTTACCAACGTACTTTTGTCTTTCTCTCCGGGCAATCCTTGAAACAAATATTCAATATTTGATTTTCTATGCAATAGCAACCAATAAGAGGGTTTTACATTTGAAGATAAAACCCCCAAAGACTTAGTGCTCGTATCTCCTTTATAAAGAAAAACGCTAAGTAAAATAAAAATGAATGCAAAAAGAGCGAAAATTTTCTTCACAAACTATATTCTACCAAAAAATGTGCAATTTGGTAAAATACAACAATGAGAAAGCTTATTCTATTATTTATTGTTTTAATTGCAATTTCGGTAATTGCCGTAACTGCTTTTGTGATGACAAAACCATCAAATACTTTAATATCATTATCCCCTATTCCCAGTGATTTTCCGACTCCTACCCCAACCCCTACGATAACTCTTGAACAACCCACAGCAAATAAGGTTTTAAGCAACGACTATCATGTTTTTCAATCATTTAATAACTGCGGGCCGGCTGCCTTATCTATGGCGTTCTCTTATTACGGAATAAACGAAACACAGCAAAAACTCGGGCAGGATTTGCGCCCGTATCAAATCCCAAACGGTGATAACGATGATAAATCAGTAACTTTGGAAGAATTGGCTGAAAAATCAAAAGAATATGGATTTATTCCATACCACAGACCAAATGGCAATATTGAAATTATTAAACTTTTTATTACCTACGACATTCCAGTTATTACAAGAACATTAACCAAAGTAAACGAAGATATTGGACATTACAGAATAGTCAAGGGATACGACGATCAAACGCAAGAGATTATTCAAGACGACTCTCTTCAAAATAAAAACTTGAGGTTTTCATACGCTGATTTTAGTGAACTTTGGAAGAGGTTTAATTATGAGTATTTAGTACTAGTACCCCAAGATAAAACAGAGATTGCTGAACAAATTTTAGGAGAGGACAAGGATGAAAAAACCGCATGGAGAAAAGCCCTTCGGCAAGCTCAGGGTAAACTGCAGGAAAATCCTAACGGTATCTATATGACATTTAATTTATCAGTTGCACTTTACAATATTGGCGATTATCAAAAATCAGTTGAAGAGTTTGAAAAAGTCGAAACTCTTCTCCCCTTCCGAACGCTTTGGTATCAGATAGAACCAATTCTTGCTTATTACGAATTGGGAAATTATGATCGTGTATTTCAAATAACCGATGGAATTTTAAACAAATACAATCGCGCGTTTTCAGAACTTTATATACTAAGAGGAAATATTTACAAGAACCAAGGAAACATTGAAGCCGCGCGCTCCGAATTCCAAAAAGCTGTTTTCTATAACGTAAATCTCAAACCCGCCCAAGAAGCGTTAAATTCAATATGATATACTCAATTTGTGCATACTTTTCTTCTTACAGTTTCTGATCTTCTGATTAATCTTTCTGCTGGATGGTTTGGCGCAATGCTTATTGTCCCAAACTTCTCCAAAGATAGAGGCTTAAGGAAAATTGTGATATTGACACTAGATCTTTGTGCTGCTATAGTTTGCTTAGTAGCATCATTTATGCTAAGGAATATATGAATAGAAAATTTGATATTCTTGATGTCAACGCCAGAATCCTGATAGCTTTTTCGCTTATGATGATTGTATTTCTCCTCCTTTACATCGCTTTCTTTAAATAATCTTCTTTATTATTTTAGATGTTTATGTATATCTGCCAACAGAATATCAAATTTTGTGTATCCGCTTTCGGCATTTAAATGTCCTGCATTTGGGATAAATGTTAAATCAACTCCTAATTGTTTTGAAATTTCCTTTCCATTCCCCAAAGATACGTAAGGATCATTATCTGAATGGTATACTTTAAAGTGCCTTGCTCCTTTTCTAATCTTTTCCCAATCAAATTCAAATCCGCTAAATTTTTCATCACTATCGTAATATAAAATTGGTCTAACTCCAACCGGCGCTGCAACAAAAAACGCAGCAGAAACAGGATGATCTAATCTTTCCAAAACTCTGAGCAAAAATAATCCACCAAGACTGTGCCCTACCAAAATAGATTGTTCGCCAATATGTTTTTCGTATTGTTTGAGGACTTTTAGCCAATCTTCCAACTGATTGTTCTCTCGAGGATCTGGAAACTGGGGTATAAAAACATGACAATCTTTTTTCTCCAATTCTTTTTTAAGCCAAGGGAACCAATTACCACTAGGACTTCCTCCTGTCCCATGAAATATCAAAACTTCCCTCACAATGCGATTATATCAAAAATAACTCCGCCTCTAAAAAGATTTATGATACGCTAGTTTTATGGATTTAGGCTGGAAGGTTACTTACTATATTTCAGCAAACGGAGAAAGCCCTGTTAAGAAATTTTTGGATTCCTACCCAAAAGCTAAATTAAAAGCTTTGAGAATTCTTTCCCATATTGAGGAATATGGTTTAACATATGCAATACCCCATATTAAAAAATTAACAGGTACGCCTCTTTGGGAAATCAGGATTTTGGGAGAAGACAGCGTTAGAATTCTTTATGTAACAAAACAAGGAAAGAAAATTGTACTACTGCACGCATTTCTTAAGAAAACTAATAAAACGCCAAGAAGAGAAATCAATCTTGGCCTAACGAGATTATCTGAAATTGGCACTTGACATAATTATATCTTTTAGGATATAATTTATCCATGAAAAGACAGATTTATACCTTACAAGACCATATTAAAGACAGCTTAAAAAATCCCGAATTTAAAAAAGCATGGAAGGAATCTGAAGTTGAATATCAAATTAGCAGAACTCTTATTGCTGCCAGAATTAAAAGAAAAATCTCACAGCAAGAACTAGCTTATGAAGCTAATACCACTCAGGCTGTTATTTCCAGATTGGAAAATATGACAGCCAATCCTTCAGTTGGGCTTTTACAAAAAATAGCTCAAGCCTTAAATTTAAAAGTCAAAATCCAATTTGAATAATTCCTTCTCGGCCTAAAATACCCAACTGGATTTAAATCTACCCATATTCAAAAGTTATAGAATATAATTCTTAATTCTAATGACACCCGCCTCCAAAAACTCTAAACCCTCTGGTTTGCCACGTAAAAATCAATAAGCCTTCGTATCATTGCTTGATAAGAGGCTTTGTGTTTTTTAGCAGCGTCTTTAAAAAAGTCCAAACTTTTTTCTGTAAGCGTCAAAGTTACTCTTGTCTTTTTTTCTTTCAGAACTAAATTCTCAGGACTTGGTAAAAAGTCACTTACTACACGTGCTTCGATAGGTTCGTTACTGTATTTTATTCTGTTTTTCATATATATTTTTTCCCTTTCTCCAATAACCCGCCCCGATTATGCGGATGCTATTATTGCGATAGGTAAAACGGACAGTCAAAACACCTCCTTTCACTTTTCCAAAAACATAAAAACGTTTTTCTGCCTTGCTATGTGTTAAATCCTTAGCGATTACACGCTTTGGATCAATAAATGCATACTGCGCAGTATTAAAATCAACCCCATGTTTCCGTAAATTCTCAACATTTTTCTCTTCATCCCACTCAAAGGATATATTCATAAATATATTACCATATTAGCATACAATTTACCATATATAAAATTTTGTCATAGCCCACTCCAAATTCCAAAAACTAGTGTTTTAATAACGTCAACCTCAAAAAAACGCAAGAATCATTAAATTCTCTTAATTAAACTTCAGGATTTCTTCTTTTGTCATACTTAGCATAACCCTTCAAGTCTTTCTTTTTGAGGATTTTTCCACAGTCTGATAACGCATCAAGAAATTTACGCAACCTATATCTATTTTTATTTGCATTTTTATTTTCTAACTCATCTATAAATTCTAGTATTGCTGTTTTTATTGTTTTTGTAAGTTCTGGAAGAGAGACCCCAAACATGTCTAATTTCTCGGTGTTACTTACATACCATTCGTTTACGGACTTTCCTTTTCTCAACCACTTTGGATGGTGACCGTGAATTAATCCATGACGAAAAACCTCGAAATATAATCCACACTGTGGATATAAAATTTTAAATTTTCTCATAAAACGTGCAGTAAACTTACTTTCTTTAAATTTCCAATCGTTCCCTTTGTATCCATAATAAAGATGTGCTAGGTGAACTACCTCTGGGAATAGAAACCTAAGGCCAGCATAAAAACCTGCTTTTGTTCCTGAAAGTATTACTCCCATTTCTCTTTCAACAGATTCCATAATTTCGTGTTTTAAATAGGAGATGGCTAAATTGGGATTTAATAAGAAAACCTTTCTATATTCTTTTTCGTCAATCACTCTCCATGTCTGACCGGTAGAAAAATATCCGACTATTTTACTCATTGATTCTTTGGGTTGATTTTAGCATTTTCTGAGATAAAAACACTACAATAAATTTCACTTCCCGTTCTACTATCTTAATAGATTAACAGCCTTATCTCCTAATAACAATCTTAACCAAAAACTATTAAGCCTGTCTCTTGTTGGGTGAAATTTTTTTCTTAATTCAGGTTGCTTCTCTACTAATAAGTTCAATACTCTAGCCTGTAAGCTCATCGAACCTTTAATAATTTCTAGACAATTCTCATTGCTTTGTGGTTTCTTACCAGAAATTAATTCATAAAAGGGCTTACATGGTTCGTAAATAGTCTTGTAGATACTATAGTTCTCCTCTAAGAGTCTATTTGTGTATGGAACCACAACCCCATAATATCCATCTATTAGAGCTGAAGTATCTGGATCAATTTCGAATATATATTTATAAACCTCTGTGTTATCCCATACCTTCGTTGAAAATCTTATTGCCATATCGCCATCTATATTTATTGTACTTTTAGAAGACGCAGTTACAACCCTTTGAGCGCTATTTAGAATTGACGAAGCGCTTGTAAAATGTAAAGAAATTTCTCTCTCTATTGCTTCCAGAGCTCGTTGTTTGGTTATAACTTCCTGCGTCCTTACTGTAATGATATTAATAACAAGGCTAAATATCGCACCAATAATTAATCCTCCCACAAAATTATCTATCTTAGTTTTTTTGAATACTTTTGCAAATAGAAGGGGCGTTGAAAGAACTACCTTTAATTTTTTATCCATACTTTAATTGACAACGTTTTGGGGTTTGCCTTTTGCAAATGCGATCATGCTGATTTCTAATTTTGCACCAAGCGGAAGTTCTTTTACGCAAACTGTTTCTCTTGCAGGAAAGGGGTCAGAAAAATAACTGCCATAAACCTCATTGATTTTTCCATAATTAGCCATATCAGTTACATAAATAGTTGTTTTTACAACATCAGAAAAAGCCACGCCTGCAGCTTTCAAAATTTCCTGCAAATTTTTCATAGCCTGATGAGTTTGATCTTCAATAGTTCCCTCTAGTAACTTTCCTTCCGGTGTTAAATAAACTTGTCCTGAAGTAAAAACTAAATTGCCGGAAATTATCGCCTGCGAAAACGGCCCAGTAGCCTTCGGGGCTTTATCAGCTTCAACTTTCTGCTTCATAAAATTCTAAGACAAATTACAAATACTTGTCAGTTCCACTAATATGAGACGCTCTAGATTTTGATTCATTTCTTGTAGTAGAAATAATCTCTCTTACCGTTTCTCTAGTTTTTTTAATCTCCCTCTGCACTATCTCAGATATACTTTCTACCTTTCCTTTTTTTGATTTTTGACTTTGGTTGAACATCATATTTTATTGTACAACATTCTTTGAATTTTTTCTTTTATTGTTTTCAACAAGGTGAATAAAATCCCCATTTTCTTTTTGAAGTCTTATTTTTATTTTATCTAGGACTTCCTTTTGATTTTCCTCAATTTCTACTGTATCAAAACCAAGCCTTTTTAATTCTTCCATGTCTATGATTGAATCATGAGAGGGATAATCATAAATTAAGGACATAGCTACGGAATGAGCTTTTTCTTTGGACCATCCCATTAAATTAATTAAAATTAAATGACCATATCTTTCGGAAATTTCAAGAGATCTTTTATACTCGCCTATATTCATGGGGTCTAATTGATTGTATAAGCATGCACTAGTTTTACCTGAAAATTCGATGGCTAATTCAATCGCCTCTAACATTTTTAAACCGCTCCTTTCATAGATAACTCTTGTAGCAATATCTAAGTTTTCTAATGCATGTGTTTGCACTTGCTCAAGTGCCTTAAAACCATTCAAAGCTGATTTAAATTGGACATCGCCTTGTCTGGACTCTGCTATTTGGGTATCTAATGGACCTAGTTCTGAAATTTCAGACATGATAATTTTATCTGCTCCTAAACAGATTAAAGTACCTGCGCTTTTTGCAAGTAACGGAACGATGATGTTGACTTTCTTTGCATTTTTTCTAAAAAGCTTGACAATCTTGAATGCTGAATGAGGATCGCCTCCAGGAGTCTGAACAAGTATGTCCAACTCCTGAAATTTTTTAGAACCAAGAACTTTCTCAGTTAAAATTACTGACTCAGGTTGGATGTCTACAGAATTGAATACCAATAATGGTCTCTTTCTTATTCGAGCTAATTCCCGAAGAAGCAAATGTAAGTCCTCATTCATAAAAATCACTAAAACTGTCGACGACTTCAATATCGAAGCGTACTTCACATATGTTATTTTCAAACATACTATACGTCGTTATGCAGAAAAAATCAACGGTCAAAAACATTAATTATGGGACTTTCATTTTAGGCTCTTGTAGAATATGACGTTGTTGATCCCGAACAAAATTTTTCTCCGTGCAAATTTTAGGATTTTTGGCAAATTTACCCATACATGTTATCCATTTATTTCTCCTTAAACCCTAAAGTAAGCAGAACTTGTTTTACTCCATCCAAAAAATCATATTGCACCAAAATATAATCCTTGGAATAGGTTGATACGATAAGTACATCTCTATTTGCCTTTGCAATTGCAGAACTAACAGCCGCTAAGAAACCGACTGAATAAAACGGAGCAGAAACATTCAGCGCGATAAGCGTCCAATAATCCTTATTCTTTTCAAGAATTTCAAGTTCGCTCAAATTGGCTTCTTCTGTTACAACGGTAATCTCGTCTTTATCCTTTGAAATCAAAAAATGGTTACTTATCTGCGGCTCCTTAGATACTTTAGTATAAACAAACCTTCCGTGGATTACTTCAAAAGTACTTGATTCAATTATTTTCTTTAATTTTTTATCCATGGTTTAATTGACAACGTTTTGGGGTTTGCCTTTTAGAAAACCTTCAATATTTTCAATAAATATTCTTCTTCTATTCTCCGCTGCTTCTTTGGAAACATAAGCAATCGGCGGATAAATGATGCAGTTTTTGTATTTTAAAAGTGTCTTTAGGTCTTTTTCTGACATTTCATCAGAATGATCCAAAATAAAAGTAATATCTCCCTTTTTAAGCCTTAACTCCAATCCGTCAATGTCAACTAATTCCATTGGCGCTGTATTTATTAAAACTGCCCCACTCTTAACTTTCTGAAATCTATTTTTGTCAAATATTTTTTCTGTTTCTTTTGCTTGAGCAAGATTAATAGATAAATAATCTGCTTCTTTGATTAATTTATCTAAGGCTTCATATTTAATGCCTTTTTTCTCATAATCATTTTTTCTATTTTTTGACCAATATTTTACATTTGCACCAAAACCTAGAGCTATTTCCGCAACTCTTTTGCCAATTGTTCCCAAACCAATAACACCAAAGATTTTATCCTTTATTTCATTTGCGGATATGCCAATTTCTGAATAATTACCAGACTTTCCTCTTCTTTTTCCTTCTTCCAAACCTCTTGATTGTTCTAAAATCGCGGCAAAGATAAATTCAGCAACAGATTCCGTGCTATATCCTTTGAGGTTGGAGACAATTACTTTTTTCTTTTTTGCATAATTTGTGTCGATTTTCCCAAAAGCGGTTGCCATGACTCCGATGTATTTAAGCTTAGATGCAGCATTTATTTCTTCTTTGCCAATAACTGTTCCGAAAGCAACAAGCACGCAGTCTGTATCTGCTAGTTCCTGTTTTAATTTGGGGCTGTCTTTTGGAACGAAAGCAATTTTCTCCCCAAAACTTTCTATTGTCTTCCAAGACTTGGGGTCTAGGTTTTTAGATCTATCAATATTGTAAACTAGAATCTTTTTAAATTTCATGAGGCGATTATAGCAAATATGGAAAAATGTTGCATTGTTCAGAATGGTTTTGCTATTTTTGAGGATGAAATGCTACAACGGAAGCAAATTGTGCTATGCTAATTGCAAATGGCGGAAGCGGGATATAAGAGTCTTATTAGCTACAAGTTAGCTCAAATTGCATTCGATTTGGGTTGGGATTTTGTGCCACAGTATTACAAAAAGTTCGAGGATTCCCGCCAAAGAGATCAAATAAAACAGGCCCTTCGTTCACATAAACAGAATATCGTCGAGGGATCAGCAGAAAGAAGTTTATCTTCAAAGCTAAAACTCTATGATGTTGCGAAAGCCTCTGGCATGGAAGCCTTGGAAGACTTTGAAGATATTTTACGTCTTGAAAATTTGCCACGCTGGAACAAAGACGACACAAGACTTAGGAATCTTCGTCAAATATTTGAAGGATACTCATCCAATCCCTCTAATTCACCTATTCTCTCTCGTCCCTCAGTAACAAACGTCCACGAAGTATTAGGAAGATTAGAAGGGAAAGAAGGATTGGAAGCAGTAGTAAACTATCTGATAGATCTTTTGATAAGAAGCGGATACTTGCTTGACCGCCAGATAAATGCTGTTGAGGATAAGCACCAACGCGAGGGAGGATATAACGAGAAATTACTTAAAAGACGACTTGATTTCAAAAGATCTTTTTAAAATTTAATCAACACTTTTATGGCTTTTCTTTTGTCCATTGCTTCGTACCCATCTTTAATCTGAGAAAGACTTATGGTTTTTGTGAATACTGGTGATGGATCGAGTTTACCGAACAGAACTTCCGGAAGAAGCTGAGGAATATAAACTGCAGAGGGCGCCCTGCCGCCCATAATGCCAATGTTTTCTGAAAACATATTAGCAAGATTTATTGGAGCAACATCATGAGGAATTCCCACCCAACCAATCCTTCCGCCTTTCCTAACAATTTTAAATGCAGTTTCCCATGAATCTTTTGTCCCAACGCACTCCAAAACACAATCAACACCCGTATCATTTGTTAATTTGCGAACCTTTTTAAACGCTTCATCATCTCGAGCAGCAATAATATTTGTTGCTCCGAATTTTTGCCCGATTTTTGCGCGATCATTATGCGAACTTAAAAGTATTATTTGTTTTGCTCCAAGCCTGCGGCTTGCCAATACAGCGCACAAACCAACTGCTCCATCTCCTACAACTGCAACTGTTTTTTCTTTCGAAACGCTTGCGCAAATTGCCGCGTGGTGGCCTGTGCACATTACATCTGTTAACGCTGTAAATGCTTTCATTAATTTTTCTTTTATTTTATTTTTTGGAACAACAATTAACATATGGTCTGCGTTTGGCACGCGAACCATCTCTCCCTGCCCTCCATCATACCCATCCACTCCCCAATAACCCCCATTTCTGCAACTGCTCGGCATTCCCATCTTACACTCCGGACATGTTCCATCGCTTCTGCTAAAAGCAGCAATCACAAAATCGCCTTTTTTTATTTTAGTAACGCCACGACCCACATCTTCTACAATCCCTATGAACTCGTGTCCGATACGGCTACCCTTTTCCCTTGGCGATAATCCTCTATACGACCAAAGATCAGATCCGCAAATACAGGCATATTTTACTTTCACAATTGCATCTTTAGGATTTTGTATATGAGGAGCTGGAACATTATCAATTCTTATGTCACGGGGTCCATAAAAAACAGCAGCTTTCATAGAGGAAACTATTAATAAAGTTTATTTATGCCGTTGATGTCGCCTGCTTCAAGAGTTGTCTTCTTTGTTTCACCTGTCGTTGCATATCCATACATGGTTTGCTCGGAACAGAAAGAAGTATAAAGATCATTCATCCCAAAGCTGTGCCCTTTCTCGTGGATTACTATATTGCCCAAATCCATTTTATTTGACTCTCCAGACGACGACCAATCGTATACACTGTTGTAAATTTGATCCCATTCAACCAATCTTCTTTGGAACGTAGGCCCTGAAAAAATGCCCCAAACTATTGTTACAGCAATTGTATCCGGATCATCAATTGCTCCAAAATATGCCTCATTTACATTATCAGGCGATACTGTATCTGCCAAAAGTACAGCAGATGTAGCGGATCCGTCTCCAAGTACATTAACGCCAGCTCCGTTTCCAACTACACCATCAGTCGCGTCTTCCCATTTTGAAATAGCATTAACGAAAGTATTAAAAACAGCACCATCAGAAATTCCGCTATTATTTGCAGGGTTTACTACCCATGGCTCAACCGACTTCCACTTTGCTCCGCTTGCAAAATACCCATAACAAGTGCTTCCTGAAATTTTTGCAGGACGCTGAACGCGAGCTGGAACTTCTTTAAAATGCGACTTTTTATGAACAAACGCAAATGCTTCAACCGTCTCGCCGGTTGATGGATCTTTTGAAGGCTTAAGTTTAAAAGTATCTTCCGAAATCTTCTCTGCGTCCTTTGGCAAAGCAAAGGGCTTATCAGGTGAAGATGGTGAACTTGGAGCTGATGGAGCATCCGGAGCTGTTGGTACTGCTTTAGCGCTTCCTGTCAAAACAAGAATAAAAACAATTAAAACAGAAATAAAAAAATAGCTTTTCATTCTTTATATTTGTAAGTTTACTAACAAAACAAACCCTTGTCAAGATACGAATTATTTTAGGTATTTGTCGAAAAAGTCAATTGATCTTTGCATTGCAGAACCAAAATTCGATGTTATGTCGTGATCGTCTCCTGGATATGTAAAAAGCTCAACTTCTTTTCCAACTGACTTTAACTGTTCACTTAGTTTTCTGGAAAACTCTACCGGCACCGAAGTATCCGCTTCTCCATGATGAAGAGCAATTGGGCCTGAAACATCAGAAAGAAAAGAATTTGCTGAAATCGAACTCCAAAAAGTCGGATTCTCCTCTGGAGAACCATACTGCTCTGTCAGAGACTGCCTCCAACTGCCTCCCCGGGTGCTTGGAGTTGTGGTCGGAACATTTCTTCTTCTCCATCTTGAAATCAAATCTTCATACGATGCCACTACTCCCCCCCAAATTACACCTGCTTTTATATCTTTATTAACTACCATAGAGCGAAGTGTAATAAATCCGCCCATTGAATGTCCCCACATGCCGAACTTCTCAGGATTTATAATTCGAGAAGTGAGGCCCTGAGCTTGTCGAAGGGCCATATCTGTTTCTTCCCTCTTTAGTGAGGAGACTGCGTTCAAAACATCTATAGTATAACCATTGGAACCATATCCTCCCGAGGCCTCGCCTTCGGAATTTCCATGCCCGCGATAATCCGGACGCAAAAGAATATATCCGTTTCTTGAAAATCCGTCAGTGTAGGCAATATAGCGCTCGGTTGTTCTATACTGCGCTGGAGGAATATATCCGTGGTTAAAAACAATCGCCGGCCACCCTGAGCTTGTCGAAGGAGTGCCGTTTGGAACAGTTAGAAGCGCAAAAATTTTAAGTCCTTCTGATTTATAAGAAACGATATACCGCCGGTAATTAGAGCCGGAATCCAATGTTTGCTCAATCACAATTTCACTGCCCGGATACTCGCCTCTTCGTAAATTCTCAATTGTTAAAGGATGAATATTATTTTGTATCCCACCCTCATCCCCCGGCATATTCAGCTGGCTTTCAACATTCCCTACAGTATTTGTTTTTTTCGCCTCTTTAGCGGTTGAAAAAAAGTAAATCCCAATAACAAACAAAACGGCAATTCCCAAAAATATTTTTAATTTATCCATAGCAAAGATACCAGAAAAATCTCATGCGTTTGCTTGAGATTTTTCCGAAAAGTCACTTTAAAAACCCTTAAACAACTGGTGGTACAGTTGGCGGCATAGTTGGTGGCACACCTGGTGCCGCTGGCGGTGGGGTCGGTGGCATTGGCGCTGGTGGTGCCATTTCTCCGGTCTCACCCTCAACTACTGCTTGTTCTATGTTAGCTTGTTCTTGCTCCGGTGTTGGAACGGGCTGTCCTGGATGTTTCTCTGTAAAATGCTTTAGTACTGCATCCGGTGTCATCATTCCTTTAAATTTTGCAACTGCTTCATCACGATTTGCTGCATCGCATGTCAAAACGTCTCCGCAAGTGCATTTCATTGAATACTTCATCATATAATTTCACCCCCTCCCATCAAATAATTTTTTCTATTAAAATAGCATATCATTTTTTTATTTTAAATCAAGTGGGAAATTTGAATATTGTAAGTATTCGTATATAATATAATTAATATGTCATATAATATTATGTCGAAAAATTTTTTACAGATATTAACATTGTCTTTTATTTTAATTATCATAAGTATTTTTCTTTTTAATATTTCTTTAAAAAATAAAACAAACATAATTGCTCCCTCTACAACCACTCCTTCTGTTTCTATAAGTGAAAATAAAGATCGGAAAGACACTTCCCTTTTAACAACAGTCGCTGAAAATCTAGAAGTTCCCTGGGCTTTAGTTTTTCTTCCCGATGGATCAATGCTTGTTACCGAACGTGTTGGACGAATAAGATTGGTTGATAAAAATGGACAACTAAACCCAAATCCTGTTATTCAAATAGAAGATGTTAAACAAATAGGCGAAGGCGGACTTCATGGAATAGCCCTTCACCCAGATTTTACAAATAACCATTTTGTCTATGTTTATTATACGTATGGACAAAATATTATTGGTACTCTTAATAAAGTCGTGCGGTTTAGATATGATAAAGAAGAATTAATCGAAAAAACTATAATTATTGACAATATTCCCGGTGCTTTATTTCACGATGGCGGACGAATAAAGTTTGGTCCCGATAAAATGCTCTATATTACAACCGGCGATGCGCAGAATCCGTCATTGGCGCAAGATATCAATTCTTTGGCCGGGAAAATATTGCGTGTTACGGATTCCGGAAAACCCACACCCGGCAATCCGTTTATTAATTTAGTTTATTCT